>JALYNC010000137.1 GCA_030773415.1 Actinomycetota bacterium | reverse complement strand
CCCCCCCCCCCCACCGCCCGCGCGAGCGGAGCGCCGGGGGCGCTGGCCCGTGCTCACCGCCGGCTAGAAGTCGACGGGCGGGAGCGGTGCGGAGGCGTCGTTGTCCAGCGTGGCGCCGACGCCCAGCTTCTCCTTGATGCGCTTCTCGACCTCGTTCGCCAGATCCGGGTTGTCGCGCATGAAGGCGCGCGCGTTCTCCTTGCCCTGGCCGAGCTGATCGCCGTCGTAGGTGTACCAGGCACCGGACTTGCGGATCAGTCCGTGCTCGACGCCCATGTCGATGAGCGAACCTTCACGGCTGATCCCCTGGCCGTAGATGATGTCGAACTCCGCCTGCTTGAACGGAGGGCTCACCTTGTTCTTGACGACCTTCACGCGGGTGCGGTTGCCGACCGCTTCGGTGCCGTCCTTGAGCGTCTCGATGCGGCGGACGTCGAGCCGGACAGAGGCGTAAAACTTCAGCGCCTTGCCACCGGTGGTGGTCTCCGGCGAGCCGAACATCACACCGATCTTCTCGCGGAGCTGGTTGATGAAGATGGCCGTGGTGCCGGAGGTGCTCAACGCTCCAGTGATCTTTCGCAGGGCCTGGCTCATCAGCCGGGCCTGCAGGCCAACGTGGCTGTCGCCCATCTCGCCCTCGATCTCGGCACGAGGCACCAGCGCGGCCACCGAGTCGATCACGATGATGTCGAGCGCCCCCGACCGGATCAGCATGTCGGCGATCTCGAGCGCCTGCTCGCCGGTGTCGGGCTGGGAGACCAGCAGCGCGTCCGTGTCGACACCGAGCTTCTGCGCGTACTCGGGGTCGAGCGCGTGCTCGGCGTCGATGAACGCGGCGATGCCGCCGGCTCGCTGCGCGTTGGCCACCGCGTGCAGGGCGACGGTCGTCTTACCGCTGCTCTCGGGCCCGTAGATCTCGATGACCCGGCCACGCGGCAGCCCACCGATGCCGAGCGCGACATCAAGGGCGATGGAGCCGGTGGGGATGACGTCGATCGGCACCCGCGCCTCGTCGCCGAGCCGCATGATGGCGCCCTTGCCGTGCTGCCGTTCGATCTGGGCAAGCGCCGCGTCGAGCGCCTTGCCACGGTCCTGAGCCGCCATGTGCCACCTCGCTGTCAAGGATGTTCAGTGATGACGCCGACGTTAGGGCCGTCCACCGACAATTTCGGTGGCGGAGCGGCGCTGTGGATCGGGGCGAACGTCGTCCACAGTAGGCGAACACCTGTTCGAACCACATCAGCGACACGCCGACGGATCCGACGACCCGTCAGCGTTCCCGCGCCGGCAGGTCGAAGGAGTCGCAGACGGCGCGCCATACGGACTTGGCGTCGACGCCGGCGGCCAGCGCCTCATTGACCGTGCGGCCTCCCAGGGTGGACAGCACCTGGTCCTGCGCGAGTGAGCTGGC
The DNA here is from genome assembly GCA_030773415.1 of Actinomycetota bacterium. GTDB lineage: Bacteria > Actinomycetota > Actinomycetes > JALYNC01 > JALYNC01 > JALYNC01. The sequence goes on along the minus strand of JALYNC010000137.1, from coordinate 19,651 downwards.
GTACCCGGCGCCGAAATGGGTGTTCATCCGCTTCCAGAACTCGCTCAGTCGCACGGCTGGACTCTAGGCCCGGCTCCCCGTACGCGGAACTCAGCGCCAGCGAGGCTCGTTCCCCGCCGGTGGTCGTTGAGCTGGCCCAGCGGCGGCTGAGGTCCATGCGGGCTGCCGCCCTCGCCGGCGTGCTGCTGTTGTCGGCATGCGCCGATGGCGGAGGGGCGGACTACGCAGCGGCGATCGAGCGCTGGGAGGGGTCCGGGCTGCAGGACTACCGGTTCACGTGGGAACGGACGGCGATGATCGGCCGAACACGCGCCGTGGTCGAGGTGCGGGACGGAAAGGCCGTGAACACCCGCATGCTCCACGACGACTTGGAGATGGCGCGGGCCACCGTTCCCACCACGGTGGAGGACGTCTTCCGTGACGTTCGTCTCGCCCAACGCGAGGCCGACAAGGTGGAGGCGACCTATAACGGCGATTTGGGCTACCCGCGCGAGGTCCGTGTAGACGCCATTTCGCGTGCCATCGACGACGAGTACGAGTTCCGCATTCTCAGCCTGGTGGCCCTGTCGGAATCATCCGGCTGAGATCGGCGCCCGCCGACTACCCTGACGCAGGGTCAACAGCGCACCCGTCCCGAGGGCAAGACACAGCGGGGAGTACACGGTGACGTCGAGGCGGTGATACCGCTGCTCCATTCCCGCCGCCACTGACATCGGCAGGCCGATCGCGGCGCGGGCCAGTAGGGCAAGTGCCGTGATGCCGGTGCCCGTGCGCAGCAAGCCGCCGGCGCGGCGCTGCCGCTGCGCCGATGCCACACAGGCGGACGAGATAGCCAGCAAGCCGGCCACCGCCCAGACCGCGGGTGGCGGCGGCAGCTTGGCGCCCGGGCCGACGACAGCGTCGCCCCAGAGATGCGGCGTCTGTGCCCGGGGTGAGGCCGGCCCAGCCTGACAACGCTGTCGCTCCGGGCCGGCCGACGCCTTCGCTCACCGATGCATGCGCGACGCCTTCGCTCGCCGCGAACTTGTCGGTGGCGCGAGAGACGATGAATCCATGTCGGCCGCCTCCGGTCTGGAGCCCTTCTCGCCCGCCACGCGGGCGTGGTTCGAGGGTTCTTTCGCCGAGCCGACAGCGGCACAGCGGGGGGCTTGGGAAGCGATCAGCACCGGCGGCTCCGCGCTGGTGGTGGCGCCGACGGGCTCGGGCAAGACCCTCGCCGCCTTCCTGTGGTCGCTGGACCGGTTGGCGGCCACTCCCCCGCCCGAGGAACCTCGCCGCCGTTGCCGGGTGCTCTACGTCTCGCCGCTGAAGGCGCTGGCGGTCGACGTCGAGCGCAACCTCCGGGCGCCGTTGGCGGGAATCTCGCGCTACGCGTCCCGGCTGGGCCTCCCCGGGCCGGATGTCACCGTCGGCGTCCGGTCCGGTGACACCCCGGCCGAGGAGCGCCGGCTGTTCGGACGGCGTCCGCCGGACGTCCTGATCACCACGCCGGAGTCGCTGTTCCTCCTGCTCACATCGCAGGCGCGCGAGTCGCTGCGCGGCATCGAGACCGTCATCGTCGACGAGGTCCACGCCGTGGTCGGGACCAAGCGCGGCGCCCACCTCGCCGTCTCGCTGGAGCGGCTGGACGCGCTGCTCGAACGCCCCGCCCAGCGGATCGGGCTGTCCGCGACGGTTCGGCCGCTGGATGAGGTGGCTCGGTTCCTCGGCGGATCCCGGGACGTGACCATCGTCCAACCGCCGGCGGCCAAGACGCTGGAGCTGCGGGTCGTCGTTCCGGTCGAGGACATGTCCGCCCTCGGCGAGACGACCGGGGAACCGGTGTTCGGCGGCTCCGCAGCCGGCGGGGCTCCCCGCAACTCCATCTGGCCGGCGGTCGAGGAGCGCATCGTCGACCTCATCGAGAGCCACTCGTCGACGATCGTCTTCGCCAACTCGCGCCGCCTCGCCGAGCGGCTCTGTGCCCGACTCAACGAGATCTCGTTCGAGCGACGCACCGGAGCGGTTCCCATCGACGATGGCGGACGCCCCAGCGGCCCCCCGGCGCAGATGATGGCCCAGGCCGGGGCCAGCGGCGGAGCGCCGCCGGAGATCGCGCGGGCGCACCACGGGTCGGTCTCCCGCGAGCAGCGCCGGATCATTGAAGAGGAGCTGAAGGCCGGGCGCCTGCCGGCGGTGGTGGCGACGAGCAGTCTGGAGCTCGGCATCGACATGGGCGCCGTGGATCTCGTGGTGCAGGTGGAGTCGCCGCCGTCGGTGGCCAGCGGGCTCCAGCGGGTGGGTCGGGCCGGGCACCAGGTGGGCGCCGTCAGCCGCGGGGTGATCTTCCCCAAGTACCGGGGCGACCTGGTGCAGGCGGCGGTGGTCGCCGAGCGGATGACCGCAGGCGGCATCGAGGCGCTGCGCTACCCGCGCAATCCGCTGGATGTGCTGGCCCAGCAGGTGGTGGCGATGGTCGCAATGGAGCCGTGGTCAGTGGACGACGTGGCTGCCGTCGTCCGACGCGCTGCCCCGTTCGCGGGCCTGCCTGCGTCCGCGCTCGACGCCACCCTCGACATGCTCGCCGGCCGGTACCCCAGCGACGACTTCGCCGAGCTGCGACCCCGCATCGTCTGGGACCGCGTCACCGGCACCCTCACCGCTCGGCCCGGCGCGCAGCGGTTAGCGGTCACCAGCGGCGGCACGATCCCCGACCGCGGCCTGTTCGGGGTGTTTCTGGTGGGCGAGAAGTCGTCCCGCGTGGGGGAGCTCGACGAGGAGATGGTGTACGAGTCGCGGGTCGGCGACGTGTTCACCCTGGGCTCGAGCAGCTGGCGGATCGAGGACATCACGGCCGACCGGGTGCTGGTCTCCCCCGCCCCCGGCCAGCCCGGCAAGCTGCCGTTCTGGCACGGCGACTCCCTCGGCCGGCCGTTGGAGCTGGGCCGGGCACTCGGCGCCTTTCTGCGGGAGGTCGGGCGGCTGTCACCGGAGGACGCCAAGCACCGAATTCTGGCCGCCGGTCTGGACGAGTGGGCCGCGGGCAATCTGCTCGCCTACCTGGCCGAGCAGCGCGCGGCCACCGGGCATCTGCCCGACGACCGGACCATCGTCGTCGAGCGGTTCCGCGACGAGCTGGGCGACTGGCGCGTCGCGGTGCACTCTCCCTTCGGCGCGCAGGTGCACGCCCCCTGGGCGCTGGTGCTGACGGCGCGGCTTCGGGAGCGGTACGGCGTCGACGTGCAGGCGATGCACTCCGACGACGGGCTGGTGTTGCGGCTGCCGGAGACCGAGGAGGCGCCGTCGGGGGAGGTAGCGGTGTTTGCGCCGGACGAGGTCGACGGCGCGGTGCAGGCCGAGGTCGGCGGCTCGGCGCTGTTCGCGTCCAGGTTCCGCGAATGTGCGGCGCGCGCGCTGCTGCTTCCCCGCCGCAACCCCGGTAAGCGCACGCCGCTGTGGCAGCAGCGGCAGCGCAGTGCCCAGCTGTTGCAGGTGGCGAGCGAGTTCGGCTCGTTCCCGATCGTCCTCGAGACCATGCGCGAATGCTTGCAGGACGTCTTCGACGTGCCGGGGCTCGTCGAGCTGATGCGTGACCTCGAGTCGCGCACCGTGCGGTTCGTTGAGGTGCAGACCGACGTCCCGTCGCCATTCGCTCGCTCGCTGCTGTTCGGGTACGTCGCCGCCTTCATGTACGAGGGCGACTCGCCGCTTGCCGAGCGCCGGGCGCAGGCGCTGTCGCTCGATTCGGCCCTGCTCGCGGAGCTGCTGGGACAGGCGGAGCTGCGCGAGCTGCTCGATCCGACCGCCCTGGACGAGGTCGAGCGGGAGCTGCAGCGCCTGACCGACCAGCGCAAGGCGTACGACCTCGACTCGACCGCGGATCTGCTGCGCATGCTGGGCGACCTCACCACCGGTGAGGCGGTGGAGCGAGGGGCGACGCCGCAGTGGCTCGCCGCCCTGGAAGAACAGCGGCGGGCGCTACGCGTGCGGATCGCCGGCGAGGAACGGTGGATCGCCATTGAGGACGCCGGCCGGGTCCGCGATGCGCTGGGCGTACCGCCCCCCGTCGGGGTCCCCGAGACGTTCCTGGAGCCGGTGCGCGATCCGCTGGCGGACGTGATCGGCCGGTACGCCCGGACGCACGGGCCGTTCGTGGCGGCAGACGCCGCGACCAGGCTCGGCCTGGGCGTCGCGATCGTCACCGAGACGCTGCGCCGGCTCAGTGGCAACGGCCGGGTGGTGCAGGGCGAGTTTCGGCCCGGTGGCACCGAGCTCGAGTGGTGCGACGCGGAGGTGTTGCGCTCGCTGCGGCGCCGGTCGCTGGCCAAGCTGCGCAAGGAGGTTGAACCGGCGCCGGTCGAGGCGCTCGCCCGGTTCCTGCCGGCCTGGCAGCAGGTGGGCAGCAGCGCAGGACGCGGCTACGAGGCGCTGCTGCGCACCGTCGAGCAGCTGCAGGCCGTGGCCGTTCCGGCCAGCGCCCTGGAATCGTTGATCTTGCCGGCGCGGATCAGCGACTACACACCGGCGATGCTCGACGAGCTGACCGCCGCCGGTGAGGTGCTGTGGGCGGGCAGCGGATCCCTGCCAGGCAACGACGGCTGGGTGTCGCTCTACCTGCCCGACACCGCGCCACTGCTCATGGCACTACCGGACGCCGAGCTGTCCGGGACCCCGCTGCACGACGCGATCCTCGAGACGCTGCAGGGCGGGGCCGCGCTGTTCTTCCGGGCGCTGTCGGACCGCACCGGCTCGATGGACGACGCGGCGCTCGTCGGCGCGCTGTGGGATCTGGTCTGGGCCGGGCTGCTCACCAACGACACCCTGGCCCCGCTGCGCGTGATGCTCGGGTCCGGTCGCCGCGCTTCCACCGGCGCCCGCCGTCCCACCGCCGGGGGCCGATATGTACGCGGCCGGGCGCCGCTGCCCTCCCGCACCGGGCCGCCGACCGCGGGTGGCCGGTGGTCGATGCTGCCGGAGCGGCTGAACGACCCCACCCGGCGGGCGACCGCGCTCACCGAGGCCCTGCTGGACCGGCACGGCATCGTCACCCGCGGCGCTGTGATGGCCGAACGCCTGACCGGTGGCTTCGCCGGGGTCTACCCGGTGCTGAAGGCGTACGAGGAGTCCGGGCGTTGCCGCCGCGGGTACTTCGTCGAGTCCCTGGGTGCTGCCCAGTTCGCCTCGCCTGGAGCGGTGGACCGCATGCGGGCTCTCGCCGCCCCCCGTCGCGCTCCGGCCGAGGAACCGCTGTGGCAGCCGCCGACTCCAGGTGGTTGGGACAACGGCCGGCGCAAGGACCGGCCGGACATGCGGGCGCTGGTGCTCGCGGCGACGGACCCTGCGAACCCCTACGGCGCCGCCCTCCCCTGGCCGACGCGGCCGGACGGTGAGGGCGAGACCAACACCAGAACCGGGCACCGCCCGGGCCGCAAGGCCGGAGCCCTCGTGGTCATGGTGGACGGCCATTTGGTGCTGTACGTCGAGCGCGGCGGCAAGACGCTGCTGTCGTTCGCCGACGACACCGAGCGCCTGCCGCTCGCCGCCGACGCGTTGGCGCTGGCCGTGCGGGACGGCATGCTGGGGCGGCTGTCCGTCGAGCGGGCAGATGGCGAGGCGGTGCTTACGTCGGCGCTCGGAACGGCTCTGGAGGCGGCTGGGTTCCGGCCCACGCCTCGGGGGCTGCGACTGCGCGGCTAGTTCAGCCGGCTCCGAAGCTCGCCTCCCGACCTCCGGTCAGGCGGCGGGGACCGTGGATCGGATTGGCACGAGCTGTTCTAGGAACGCCTGAGTCTCCGGATCCACGGAGGTGATGACGGTGCCCACCATGCCGCGGGTCAGCAGCACCTTGTAGACATTCCGCACGAGCCGCTCGAACTCGTGGTCACTGACCTTGGCGCGGCTTCGAAAATCCGGATCCTTATTGGCGGCGCGCACGACGACCCAGCGATCACTGCGCCACACGAAGTCGGGCCCGAGAATCACGCCGCTCCAGTCGTACTCGAAGCCCTGGGCGGTGTAGACACAGCCGACCTGGTCGAAGCCGCCCCGATCACTGGCCCACAGCGCCGCGGGAGGCGCACCGCCGACGCTCCGCTCGCCCCGCAGGTTCCATGGGCGAGCCCAGTCGCCGACGGTGACATCCGGGACCAGCGTGCCGTCGTCCCGGGGGTTACTCCACGGCCAGCAGTAGCCGGCCGTGATGCGGGCGCTGTACCCATCCGAGATCTGCTCGCGTAGCCGCTCCTCCAGGGCCGCCGCCGTGGGAGCCGCGTGGACCTGGAACGCGCCGTCCGGTTGCCACGGCACGGGCCCGCCGGGCGCCAACCCCAGCAGCCGCAGCACCCACTGGACGTAGGTCGCGCTTCCTCCGCAACGGAACTGCGTGTCCAGGTCGACCCGATGAACCGGCAAGCCCAGCTGCCGGGCGTGCCGCTCGATGTCTTCGACGGTACCGAGCTCGCCGGGACGGACGACCTGGTGCTCATCCAGCAGAAATACCGGTACACGCGCTGCGGCCATCAACTCGTCGATCTGCGGTCGTGGCTCCTGACGCAGATCCTTCGCGGTCCACCGGACGACGGAGTTCTCACGAATCCGGTGCGCCTCGTCGCAGATGAGAACGTCCAAGCCGTTGCGCTCAGCCGTCATGAAGTTGTTGAAGTACTTGAACAGCGCCTTGGTGTTGGCCGATCGGTGACCCGCCACCTTGCGGAGCGTCTGGGTGAACGACCGGGAACCCGTGGCGTGCACCACCGTGCGCCCGCGGCGGGCGAGTTCCCCCAGCAGCGACAACGCGATGACGCTCTTCCCGGTACCCGGCCCACCGGTGACGAGCACGACGCTCTTGCTGTCCTGTCGATGCGCCTTCGCCACCTCGTGCAGGACCAATTCGTACGCCAGCTTCTGCTCCGCGAGCAGCACGAACTGCTCACGGCTCTGCACCTCTTCCGCAGCAACCGCCAGCAGCTGCTGTGACGGCGCTACGGCAGAGTGCAGCAGCAGGTCCGCGTACGGAGCGCCCGGAACCTTCGTATCGAACAGGTTTGCGACGTGCTGCAGCCATGCCGCCCGGTCAGCGCCCGTGAACAGGCGGCTGTAGCGCTCCTGCGGAAAGTCCCGCAGCTGCTCGACGGCCCCCTCGTCCAGCGCGTTGTGCAGATAAGCGGCACCGGCCACGCATTCGGGCATGTCGTGCAGGACCCGGGTGAAGTTGACAAGGTATTCGCAATAGCCCTTGACCTGCGCAAGCGGGTGGAGAACGGGGCGGTGCCCGTACGCGTCGACCGTCACGAGGCCGGGCTCGTCCTCCCACCGGCGCGCAGCGCTCCACTGCTTGAGTTCGACGACCAGATACGAGGGCGTCCGCTTCGACGGGTGCTGGCCGGCGAGCACGACATCGATTCGCTTGCTGCTCAACGGCAGCGCATGCTCGACGATCATCTCGACCCGGCCGAGACCCGCACCGACGAGGTCCTGGGCCAGGATCGGCAGGCTCCGCTCCCAGCTGCGCATCTCCGAATCGGAGGCCCGTCGTCCGGAGGAGTGCCGCATCTGCTCCGCGATGCGCACCGCCAACGTGCCCTCCAGGGCAAGCGCCGCCAGACCGGCAGCATCGGCTCGCAGTAGCGGCAAGACAGGACCCCAGAGCAGCACGAATGATTTCGTGCGGTGGGGGGCGTGTCCTGAGAGGAAGCCCGTCGGTACCGCTGCCGCGCGACTCTAGTACCAGGTGGTGAGTTCACCGTGATCGACGTGCCGCAACGCCGCACCGGGGGTCCGGAGATCGATCGTCGAGGTGACCGGTACTGCCGATCCGCAGGCGTATCGGGTCGGCCTCCCAACGAGGTTGGACGTGCGGCGACCGCTTTCCGATGAGCTCAGCCGCCGAGTCGCCGGCCGCGACAGCGAGCGTCAGGATGGGGGCATGCCCGAAGGCGACACCGTCCGGCGCCTGACGGACCGGCTGCACCGGCGCCTCGCCGGGCGGACCATCACCCGCAGCGATCTGCGGGTGCCGCAGCACGCCACCGCGGATCTGTCGGGCGCGCGCATCGAGCTGGTCGCCGTACGGCAAGCACATCCTGTGCCGGCTGGACAACGGTCTGACGCTGCACACCCACCTGAAGATGGACGGTTCGTGGACTGTCCTGTCGCCCGGCAAGCAGCTCCCGGTCGCCCTGCGGCAGAACATCCGGGTGGTGCTCAGCACCGACGACGGCGCGACGGCAGCCGGCGTCTCCCTGCCGATTGTCGAACTGCTGCGCACGGCCGACGAGCACACCGTGCTCGGCCACCTCGGGCCCGACATCCTGGCGCCGGACTTCGATGAGGCCGAGGCGGTCCGCCGCCTCGCCGCCGATCCGGCGCGGCCCGCCGTCTCGGCGCTGCTGGACCAGCGCAACGTGGCGGGCATCGGGAACCTGTGGGCGGTGGAGACGCTGTTCCTGCGCGGGGTCCAGCCGTGGACGGCTATCGGTGACGTCGACGTCCCGGCCGCGATCCGGCTCGCCAAGCGGATGATGACCTACGCGCTCACCCACCCCGCGCAGGCGACCACCGGCGACACCCGCCGCGGGCGCTCGCACTGGGTGTACGGCCGAGCGGGGGAGCCGTGCCTGCGGTGCGGCACCCGGGTCGCTTTCCGGGCGGCGACCGGTCACTCGTACGAGCGGGAGACCTGGTGGTGCCCGTGCTGCCAGCCCGCCGTGGCTGAACCGGCGACCGTCCAGGTCCGCCGTGCCTGAGGGAGACACCGTCTGGCTTGCCGCGTCCCGGATGCATGCCGCCCTCGCCGGACAACCACTGACCGGCACGGACTTCCGCGTTCCGGCGCTAGCCACGACGGACCTCGCCGGGCGGGACGTCTTGGAGGTGGTGCCTCGCGGCAAGCACATGCTGACCCGCATCGAGGGCGGGTTGACGCTGCACACCCACTTCCGGATGGACGGGACCTGGCACCTGTACCGCCCGGGGCAGCGGTGGAGCGGCGGGGCGGCCTGGCAGATTCGGGCAGTCCTGCGCAACTCGCAGTGGGCCGCCGTCGGTTACCGGCTGCCCGTGCTGGAGCTGCTGCCGACCGCCGAGGAGGAAGCAGTCGTCGGCCATCTCGGCCCGGACCTCCTCGGCCCCGACTGGGACGAGACAGCGGCCGTCCGGCGGATCACCGGTCAGCCGGAGCGGGACATCGCCGAGGCGCTCCTCGATCAGCGCAACCTCGCCGGCATCGGCAACCTCTACAAGACCGAGGCGCTGTTCCTGCGCGGGCTGTCTCCGTGGACACCGGTCGGCGAGGTGGACGACGTCCGGGCGTTGGTCGCGCTGGCCCGTCGGCTGATGCTGGCAAATCGCGACCGCTGGGAACAGGTCACCACCGGCAACGCTCGAAACGGTGAGCACCACTGGGTGTTCGAGCGGGCCGGCGCGCCATGCCGGCGCTGCGGCACCAGCGTGCTCTCGGCGGAGCAGGGCCGCCCTCCGCAGCAGCGGCTGTCGTACTGGTGCCCGTCCTGCCAGCGCGGCCCGACGCCCCTGCCGGAGGAGCTGCGGTCGCAGGAGCAACGGCGGCAGGCCGCGCGCAGCGTACGGCAGATGCCGCGGGCCACCCGCGGGCGCTACGTGCCCTGAACGCGGCCGTCAGGCCGCTGCGACCACCGGGCGGTCGGACGCCACATCGGCGACGGGCAACGTCGTCAGCTCGGGCACGGCCTCGAGCACCGGCGGCACCACCTCGGCCGGCGCGACGGGAGCGGGCTCGTAGCGGGCCAGGCTCTCGCTGACCTCACGCAGGACGTCGGAGAGGCGGACGTCCAGGGCGGCGCAGATCGATGCGAGCAGCTCCGAGCTGGGCTCCTTCTGCCCCCGCTCCACCTCGGACAGGTAGCCCAGCGACACCCGCGCCGAGCCGCTGACCTCGCGCAGCGTACGGCTCTGACGCTGCCGGGTCCGCCGGAGCGTGTCGCCCAGCAGGCGGCGCAACAGGACCATCGACATGCTCCCTTCTGCCGGTGCGACTCCGTTCCCCCGGTAGCTACAAGCCCGCGGATTTGCCGGATTCGAACGCGGGACGCCTTGTGGCTACCGATCTACACGTTACCTGCCGAGCAGCCGCAGCGCGCCTGCGGCGGGGCCCGAATTGCTGCGTCAGCCGGCGTCCGGGTCGGGTCGGCACAGATGCCGCCGCAGCAGATCGAGGGCATTTACGGTCGCGAGCACCCGTATCCGGGGCCGGTCGCCACCGAGGTGCAGTTCGCGCACCGTGGCACCGCCCGGCCAGGCCAGCCCCGCGTACACCAGGCCGACCGGCTTACCGTCCTGCTCGTCCGGTCCCGCCACCCCCGTCAGCGACAGCCCGTAGGTGGCACCCAGGCGCGTCCGGACGCCCTCCGCCATGGCAACCGCGACCTCGCCGGACACCGGGCCCAGCGTCTGGAGCAGCGAAGACGGCACTCCGAGCAGCGAGTTTTTCAAATCAGTGGCGTAGGCAGTGACCCCGCCGCGGAACGCCACACCGGAGCCCACGACGTCGGTCAGCGCCGCCCCGAGCGCCCCGGCCGTCAGGGACTCGGCGACGGCCAGGGTGGCGTCCCGTTGCCGGAGGCGGGCGTGCACCACGCCCGCCAGGGTGTCGTGCTCGTCGCCGTAGACGTTCTCGCCCAGGCAGTCCCGGGCGGCCTGCTCGACCGGCGCGAGCAGCCTCAGCGCGTCCTCGCAGGTGGCGGCCTTGGCACTGATCCGGACCCGCGTCTGCCCACCGCTGGCGAGGAAAGCGATGGTCGGGTTGCCGGCCGGTTCCAACTCCTCGACAAGGCCGGCGAGGGCCTCCGCCACGGCCGATTCCCACATCCCGGCGGTCCGCAGCACCCGGGACACGATGACCGACGGCTCGCCGGCGCGCTCCAGCAAGTCGGGCAGGACGCAGGCGTCGAACATCGCCTCCATCTCGTGCGGCGGCCCGGGCAGCGCGTAAGCGACGCCACCGGGAAGCTCCATCCGCAGGCCCGGAGCCGTGCCACGGGTGTTCGGCAGCGGCACCGCCCCTTCCGGCACGTCCGCCTGGCGGTAGTTGCGCTCCGGAACCGCGCGACCCAGCGACTCGAAGTGCGCCCGCAGCAGCCGCTCGACGGCGACGTCCCGCTGGATCGGCACCCCGGCGACGGCTGCCAGCGCCTCACGGGTCACGTCGTCCTGGGTGGGGCCGAGCCCCCCGGTGAGCACGACGGCGTCGGCCCGCGTCAGCGCCTGGCGCAGCGCGTCCCCGATCCGAGTGACGTTGTCCCCGACCACCACGCTCGTGGTGACGTCCAGCCCGGCCTCGGCGAGCCGCCGACCCAGCCAGGCGGCGTTGCCGTTGACGATGTCGCCGAGCAGCAGTTCCGTACCGACCGCGAGGAGCTCGACCCTCACCGGCCCGCTTCCCGGGCCCGCTTGGCCATCGTCCGTTCGCTGTTGCGCCGCACCGCCAGCGCCCGGACCACGTAGTCCAGTCCGGTGGCCACGGTCACGACGACCGCGGCCGCCATGACGACGGCCCGCCCGGTGGCCAGCAGACCGGTCAGCGGAAGCAGGTAGGCGGTGAGAGCGACGAACTGCAGGAGCGTCTTGAGCTTGCCGCCGGGGCTCGCCGCGATGACGCCGTGGCGGATCACCCAGAACCGCAGCAGCGTGACGCCGATCTCGCGGGTGAGCACGGTGATGGTCACCCACCACGGCAACTCGGCCAGCATGGACAGCCCGATAAAGGCCGCGCCGGTCAGGGCCTTGTCCGCGATGGGGTCGGCGATCTTGCCGACATCCGTGATCAGGTTCCGGCTGCGGGCGAGGTTGCCGTCGACGTGGTCGGTGATCGACGCGAACACGAAGACGGCGCAGGCAGCCAGCCGCCACATCGGGTCTGTGCCATCTGCATGGAACAGGACCATCACGAAAACTGGCACCAGCAGCAGACGCAGCAGCGTCAGGGCGTTGGCCGGATTGACGATCGGCGCCTGCGCCGGCACGGCCTCGTGCTCGGCGGCACTCATGACGCCCTCACCAGTGAGCCGCTGACGACGACGGTCTGCGCTTCGGCTCGCAGGTCCACTCCGGCGCTACCGACGACGACGCAACGCACGATCGCGCCAGGAACCAGCTCCCGAGCCGGCAGCGCACCCGCGGTCACGGTGACCGATCCGTCGACTTCGGGCGCCTGATGGGCTGCCCGGCCCTCCGCACCTGCACCGTCGCCGTCTCCGTCCTCAATCAGAACCTCCACCAGCTGGCCTAGCCGCTCCTCGGCGCGCTGGGCGGTGAGCTGCTCCGCTAGCCGGCTCAGCCGTTCCGCCCGGTCCGCGACTTCCTGCGGATCGAGCTGGCTCGGCAGTCCGGCGGCCTCCGTGCCCTCCTCCGGGGAGAAGCCGAACACGCCGATCGCGTCGAGCCGCGCCTCGGCGAGGAACCGCTCGAGCTCGCCGTACTCCTGCTCGGTCTCGCCGGGGAAACCGACGATGAAGTTGGACCGGACACCGACCTCCGGTACCCGTCGCCGTACCCGTTCCAACAGCTCGAGAAAGCGCTCCGTGCTGCCGAAGCGGCGCATCCTGCGCAGCACCGTCTCGGCCGAGTGCTGGAACGACAGGTCAAAATACGGCACGACGCCCGGGGTGGACGTCAGCACGTCGATCAGGGTCGGGCGAAGCTCGGCCGGCTGCAGGTAGGCGACCCGCACCCGGGCGATGCCCGGCACCGCGGCGAGGCGCGGGAGCAGCGACTCGAGCAGCCTCAGATCGCCCAGGTCCTTGCCGTACGAGGTGGAGTTCTCGCTGACCAGCACCACCTCGCGGACGCCCTCGTCGGCGAGGAACTCCGCCTCGGCGATCAGCTCATCGGGCCGCCGGGAGACGAATGAGCCACGGAACGACGGGATGGCGCAGAACGCGCAGCGGCGGTCGCAACCGGAGGCCAGCTTGAGCGACGCGACCGGACCGCCGGCGAGCCGTCGGCGCAGCACACGCGGCCCGGACGCGGGCGCGACGCCGTCCGGCAGGTCGGCGAACGAGCCGTGACCGGGTACGGCGACGGCGGCTACCGACCGCTGGAGGGGCGTGACCGGCAGCAGCGTGCGACGGTCCGCCGGGGTGTGGGGCACCAGTGGCCGTCCGGCGAGGATGTCGTCGAGCCGTCCGCCGATGTCGGGGTAGTCGTCGAAGCTCAGCACGGTGGTCTCGGGCAGCGCCTCGGCCAGCGACGCCCCGTAACGCTCGGCCATGCACCCGACGGCGACCACGCTGCCGCCGGAGTCGGCGGCCGCGAGCAGCGTGTCGATGCTGTCCTTCTTGGCGCTCTCCACGAAGCCGCAGGTGTTCACCAAAACGGCGTCCGCGCCGTCGGCGTCGTCCACCAGGTGCCAGCCGGCCGCCTCGAGCCGTGCCGCCAGCTCCTCGGAGTCCACTTCGTTGCGAGCACACCCCAGGGTGACCATCGCTACGGAACGGGAAGGGGCGGACACCCGCTCAGGGTAGCTGTCGGTTCGGATACCGCGGGACCGGGGAACCGGCGGGCTCGACCGCCCCCTGCGGCGAGGGTGCGTCACTCCTCCCGCAACGTGACGAGCACCGACTCCAGCTCCTCGGGACGAACCAGCACGTCCCGCGCCTTCGACCCCTCGGACGGGCCGACCACTCCCCTGCTCTCCATCAGGTCCATCAGCCGGCCAGCCTTGGCGAACCCGACCCGCAGCTTGCGCTGGAGCATCGACGTGGAACCGAACTGGGTGGTGACCACCAGCTCGACCGCCTGCAGCAGCAGGTCGCGGTCGTCACCGATGTCCTCGTCCTTGTCCTTGGTCGCCGCCGCCCCGGTGTCCAGGACGTCGTCGCGGTAGGTCGGCTGCAGCTGCGCCTTGCAGTGCGCGACGACCGCCTCGATCTCCGCCTCGGAGACGAACGCGCCCTGCACGCGGATCGACTTGCCGGCCCCCATCGGCAGGAACAGCCCGTCCCCGTCACCGATCAGCTTCTCCGCGCCGACGGTGTCCAGCACGACGCGGGAGTCGGTGGCGCTCGCGGTGCCGAAGGCGAGCCGCGACGGAACGTTCGCCTTGATCAGGCCGGTGACGACGTCGACGCTGGGGCGCTGCGTAGCGAGCACCAGGTGAATGCCGACGGCCCGCGCCATCGCGGTGATGCGGCAGATCGAATCCTCGACGTCCCGCGGGGCGACCATCATCAGGTCGGCGAGCTCGTCGACGATCACAAGAATGTACGGGTACGGGGCGTAGACGCGTTCGCTGTTCGGCGGTGCGGTGATCTTTCCCTTGCGGACGCCGTCGTTGAAGTCGTCGACGTGCCGCACCCCGGATGCGGCCAGGTCCTCGTAGCGCATCTCCATCTCGCGCACGACCCACTGCAGCGCCTCGGCGGCCTTCTTCGGCGCGGTGATGATCGGCGTGATCAGGTGCGGAATGCCGGCGTAGTTCGTCATCTCAACCCGCTTGGGGTCGATCAGCACCAGGCGCACCTCGTCCGGCGTGGCGCGGGTCAGCACCGAGGTGATCAGCGTGTTGATGCAGGTCGACTTGCCCGACCCCGTCGCGCCAGCGATCAGGATGTGCGGCATCTTGGCCAGGTTCGCCGCGACGAAGCCGCCCTCGACGTCCTTGCCGAGGCCGACGATCAGCGGGTGGTGGTCACGGGTGGCCGCCGGCGAGCGCAACACGTCGCCGAGGCTGACCAGCTCGCGGTCGGTGTTCGGGATCTCGATGCCGATCGCGCTCTTGCCGGGGATCGGGCTGATGATCCGGACGTCGGGGCTCTTCACCGCGTACGCGATGTTGCGCGACAGGGCGGTGATCCGCTCCACCTTCACGGCCGGACCCAGCTCCACCTCGTACCGGGTGACGGTGGGCCCGCGGCTGAAGCCGGTGACCGTGGCATCGATCGCGAACTGCGAGATCACCTCGGTGAGCGCATCCACCACCGCGTCGTTCGCCCGGCTGCGGGCCTTCGGCGGCGTGCCGTCCCGCAGCAGACTGGGCGGCGGCAGGGTGTAGTCGCCCTCCTGCGCCGTGAGCGCGAGCTGCTCGGCACGGGTGGGGACGGGCGTGTGCGGCGGGGGCGGCACCGGGTCCGGCCGGACGTCCGGTTGGCGCGAGTCCACCACCGGTGAGGCGGCGAACGGCACATCGTCGGCGGGCGGCACCACCGGTCGGCGGCCGGACGGACGTCCACCCGTAGCCGGCTCGGCGGACCGCTTCGAAGCGGGCGGCGGCTCCGACGGCTGCGAGCCTCCACGGAAGGGCCAGACGGACGCGCGCAGCTGCCGCAGCCGGTAGGGCACCTCGTGCAGGGACGTGCCGGTGGCCAGCAGCAGGCCGAACAGCGCCAGCAGCGCCAGCAGTGGCCCGGCCAGCCACGGCGTGAGTGCGGTTGACAGCGGCGAGGCCGCGAAGAAGCCGAGAACCCCGGCGCCGGACCGGCGCTCCGCGGCGGTCACGGGTGAACCGGAGAAGATGTCGAGCAGGCCCAGCAGGCCCACGGCGATCAGCACTAGCCCGGCGGCCACCCGGCCGCGGATCAGCGGCCCGACCGGCACCCGCAGGATCTGCCAGGCCAGCACCAGCAACAGCACCGGAACGACGACCGCGGCGGCCCCGACCAGCATCCGGACGCCGGTGGCGAGCAGTTCGCCCGCCGGTCCGGCCGCCTTCAGCCACAGGGCGACGGCCAGCACGACCGCCAGCGCGAGCACCGCGAGCCCGATGCCGTCGCGCCGGTGCGACGGGGATTGGTCAGCCGCCGATGACTGGTTCGCCGTGGCCGTGCCGTGCCCTTCGCGCCGCACCAGTCCTCCCAGAGTTCCGGCGACCGCCACCCACATCTGCAGCAGGGCCCGTCCCACGACCGCCAGCACTGCTGCCAGCGCCCGCAGCAACCCCTGCGCCAGCCGGACCAACGGCGAGGGACCGGACGGAGGTCGGCGCGCCGGCGGGCGTCCGGGGCTCTTCCGCCCCGATGATCGGGAGACGCTTCGCGAGCCTGAGCCCTGAGGTGGCCGCGACGGTCGCCGCCCCCCCGAGCGGGCAGGGGCGGTCGTCCGCGAGCCGGACGAGGTTCGGGCCATGTTAGAACGGTAGCCCCTGCAGTCACATGCGCACCATCAGTCACAGGGTTCGGCGCGCGTCCCATAGCTTGCTGATTCGTTGTCCTTCGTGCGGCGCCGGCTCGTGCCGATACGGTCGGTCGCCACTCCGGAGGGAACCCCATGCCCGTCGTCCGCAAACTTGAGGTCGCGCCCGTGAAGGCGCTGGCGACCAGCGAGCGGCAGTCCGTCCACCTGGGGCCGACGGGCGTGGACGAGGACCGCCGACTGTTCCTGCTGCAGGACGACGGCGCCGTCGCGACGCTGCGCCGCCACCCGTCGCTCACCCGCGTCGCGGCCGATTTAGATCTCGCTGCCGGCACACTGTCGATCACACTGCCGAACGGCTCGACAGCCACCTCGACCCTGGACACGGCCGGCGAGCCGGTCAGTGCCCGGCTGTTCGGCAAGGACCGCCCCGGGCGGGTGCTCGGCGGGAACGTGGGCCCGGCGCTGTCGGAGTACGCCGGTGTGGCTCTGCGGCTGGTACTCGCGGACGGGCCGGGGGTCGGCTGGGACGAAGGCCCGGTGTCGGTGCTGAGCACCGCTTCCATCGCGGCCCTGGCAGCCGATGCCGGTTCGGACCACCTGCTGCCGGCCCGCTACCGGATGCTGGTGACGATCGACGGCACGCAGCCGTACGAGGAGGAGACGTGGGTGGGGCGGCAAGTGCGCTTCGGCGAGGCGACAGTCGGCATCACCAAGGCGCTCGGCCGATGCGTGGTGATCAACGCTTCGCCGGTTACCGGCGAACGTGACTGGGACGGTCTCGCCACCCTGGCGAAGCGGCGGCGCGGCACCCAGCTCGGGGCGATCGGCGTAGTGGTCACCCCTGGGCGGGTGAGCGTGGGAGACGAGCTGGAGGTGTTGTGACGGCGGGTCTCGTTGTGACGGCGGGCGGGTCCGACGGCACGCACGTCCGGCGGGCGACCGGAGCTGACGTCCCGGCTTCGGTGCAGCTTCGGGACGTCATGCTGACGGCGATGGGCAAGCGGACCGGTGACGCGCATGCCACTGGCGGCGGCTGCCACGGACTGGTTCACCGAACAGCTGCAACGGCGCGACACCTTCGCCGCGTTCGTGGTGGAGGGCGAGGCCGGCGTGTTGAGCGGCGCGGTCGGCTCCGTCGAATTGCGCGGCCCAGGTCCGGCGAACCCGACGGGCGAGCTGGGCCGGATCTTCAGCGTGGCCACCGCTCCCGAGTTCCGCGGCCGAGGGCATGCACGCTCGTGCCTGCGTGCGCTGCTGCACTGGTTCGAGCACTCCACGGGAGTCGCGGCGATCGAACTCACCGCCACGCCGTACGGCATCGGCTTGTACGAGGCCCTCGGCTTCTCGGTGTCGCCGTATCCGGGGATGCGTTTGCGGCTGCCCCGCACCGACTCGCCGCGCTGAAGCGCCGGCGCTGCCAGCCGGCCTCGATCAGGGCAGGAGTAGCACGCGGCGTCCAGGGGCCTCATGGTCGGTGGTGCTGTCGCAGACCCTGCTGTGTTGTAGGCGCCGATCAGCCGGCTGGTCTGGCAGCTGAGAGTCGCGGTTGGGTCGAGCGCAGACCCGACAGTGAGGTAGCGGTCCGTCGTCCTCGAGGACCGCCGCCAGCCGCTCAGCGGCCGAGCGCCACCAGTGCAGCGATCACGGCGTCGGACACCACGCCGGCTGACGGCCTCAGTCTTGCGCTTGTTACCCCCCAGGGGTATAGTCTGACATCGAGGCGCCGCCCGGCTCCGGATGCCACCGAGAACCCTCGCCCGGCGACGAACTGTCCGGTGCCGTCGGCGGGATCCTCCGAGCAGGGACTTGTGAAGGAAGGAGCACTGTCATGAACGACCACCGTCAGCACGAGCACCACGCGACGACGGGCAGTGTCACCGCCGTCCTCACGGAGCAGCAGGAACGTCGGCAGCTCAACCGGCTCGCCGTATCGGCGACGGCGCACTGCCTGACCGGCTGCGCCATCGGTGAGGTGCTCGGTTTGGTCATCGGCACGGCGCTGGGATGGTCCGATCTCGAGACCATCGCTCTTGCGGTCGCGCTGGCGTTCTTCTTCGGTTACGCCTTGACGGTCCTGCCGGTGCTGCGCTCCGGGCTGGCCTTGCCCGCCGCACTGGGGGTCGCCTTCGCAGCGGACACATTGTCGATCGGGTGATGGAGATCGTCGACAATACGACGATGCTCGCCATCTCGGGGGCCATGGACGCCGGCCTGACAAGTCCGGTGTTCTGGGGCAGTCTTGTTTTTGCGCTCGCGATCGCCTTCGCGGTGACGGTTTCCATGAACCGGGAACTCATCCGCCGCGGCAAGGGCCACGCCGTGGTTCACCAGTACCACCACTGACGAGGACCGAAGGACCATGACCAGCAGGGGCAAGACATCCCGGCCGCGGCACTACGTCAATCTTCGCCGTCTGGTCGCCGTGACCAGCATGGTCGTGGGCGTCCTCGTCATGCACGGCCTGATGCCCTCGGGGCAGGCCGGCGCCCACTACGGCGTCATCGACGCCAACGTCAGCAACCATGCAACCGGCCACGGTGCAGTGAGCGCGATCGGCCACGCTGCACCGAGCGCAATCGGCCACGGCTCGTCGTTCATTGACCAAGCCACTGCGCTGTCGGCCGGCACCAGCATCTCCTCGCGAGGGCAACCAGGACACGGGGCGCTCGGTAGCTGCCTTGCTGTGCTCGGTGCACTGGCGCTGGGCTGGCTGGCTGTGCTCGCGCGACGAGACCGGGCAAGTGCGCCCCACCCGGCCCGCAGTGGCTTTGTGCCGATGGGCTATCGAACCACCGCTGTTCCGCGCTGGCCGCGGGTGGCTCTCTGTGTGATCCGGGTCTAGAAGTGCGCGGCCGCCCCAGCCGGCCCGCTGCTTTTCCGAACCGAGATCCCACTTCGATGCCAGGAGTACCAGTGAACAACCTTTCTCGCCGCGTCTTCAGCGCGGCCGCCGCACTCGCCCTCTCCACCGTCCTTGCAGCCTGTGGCGGCGACGCCGGCACCAGCCAAGGCACGGACACCGCCTCTTCCGCGTCGCCGTCTTCGGCAGCCAGCGCACAGTTCAACAAGGCCGACGTCCAGTTCGCCAGCGACATGATCGTCCACCACCGTGGCGCCATAGACATGGCCGAGCTCGCTGGGGACCGTGCCGCCATGCCGGAGGTCAAGAGCCTCGCCGCCCAGATCAAGAAGGCGCAGCAGCCCGAGATCGACACGATGAGCGGCTGGCTGCAGAGCTGGGGCGAGGACGTACCCGCCGCCGATGACGGAGGCATGCATCACGACGCGGGTCACGCAGCAGACATGCCGGGCATGATGACCGAGCAGGAGATGACGGCGCTGACCGACGCCCGGGGCTCCGCGTTCGACCGGATGTTCCTCGAGATGATGATCAAGCACCACGAGGGCGCGATCGACATGTCCGAAGGCGAGCAGTTGGAGGGCGACAACGCCGAAGCTATCGCCTTGGCGAAGAAGATCGTGGCCGATCAGCGGGCTGAGATCGCCACCATGCAGGACCTGCTCAAGCGGGTCTGACCGGTAGGGCTGGTGCCGCGGAGTCCGCGGC
>JALYNC010000136.1 GCA_030773415.1 Actinomycetota bacterium | reverse complement strand
GCACCGGCACTACGAGGTGTCAGCTGGCCTCGAAGCTGGCCGTCTTCTCCGGCTGGAACTCGCCTTTCTTGACGGCGTAGACCGTGAGCACGCGGTTGGTGTTGTCACCGAACTCGTCGAAACCGATCTCGCCGGTCGCGCCCTCCATGTCGGTCTTCTGCACCTCTTGGATGATCTGCTTGCGCAGTTCAGGGGTGAGCTCGTCCTCGCCCTCGAGCACCCGCTTCATCGCCTGGATGAGCACGTTGGTGGCGTCGTAGGTGTAGGCACCGTAGGCGGAGAAGTCGTCGTCGTAGCCCTCCTCCTCGTAGGCATCGACGAAGTCCTGCGCCGACTCCAGCTCCTCGGTCGGCGCACCCACCGTGGTAGCGACATCGCCTTCAGATCCGGGACCGGCGGTGGCGATGTACGTCGGGTCGAACAGACCGTCACCGCCGACCAGCGGCACGTCCAAGCCGGCCTCCTTGGCCTGCTTGGACAACAGGGAGCCCTCCGGGTACTGGCCGCCGTAGTAGATGACGCCCGGGTTGGCCGCCTTGAGCTTCGTGACGACCGCCCGGAAGTCCTTGTCGCCCTGAGTCACCCTCTCCCGCGCGACGATCTTTCCGCCGAGCCGGGTGAACTCGCGCTCGAAGGCAGCGGTGAGCCCGACGCCGTACGCGAGCTGGTCGTTCACGGTGACGGCCGTCTTCTGCCCCAACTCGTTGAACACGTAGTCCGCCCCGAACGGCCCCTGGATCGCGTCGGTCGTGGAGACGCGGAAGTAATTCGGGAACTGCCGCTCCTTCTTGGTCAGGTACTTCTGGCCCTGCGTCAGGTCCGGCAGCGTGTTCGCCGGCGAGATCTGAACGATGTTGGCGCGGGCCAGGATCGGCTGCACCTGAAGGGCCACCGACGAGTTCAGCGTCCCGATGACGCCCGCCACCTCGGAGTCGGACGCCAGCTTCGCCGCGGCCTGGGCGCCGACCTGGGCGTTGGCCGTGTCGTCCTGCGGGTCGAACTCGATGTTCCAGCCCTCGATCGCGCCGTCCTCGTTGGCCTGCTTCACCGCGAGGTCGGCGCTGTTCTTCATGCCCTGACCGAGCGCGGCGAGGTCGCCGGAGATGGGCGCGATCATGCCGATCTTGACGGTCTTCTCGTTGCCGCCCTCGGCGCCGCCCTCCTCAGCGGGTGAACCGCACCCGGCGAGGATCAACGCGCCGGCGAGCGCCGGTGCCGTGATCGCCAGGCGGCGGGATACTGATCGATTCCGCACAGGGAACCCCTTTCGGAATGAACTACGTCGGGGAGGGCGGCGCCAACGACCGGCCTCGGCGGGCAGGACGCTAGTGGACGCGCCCCTCGATCCGCAGCACCCGGTCCGTGTCGAAACCCAAGTGCAACGAACCCGTAGGTGATCGCCGGACCGGGTTGGGCGCGGAGCGGCGCAGCTGCCGGCGCACGCGGCCGCGTGGCGGTGGTCAGTGGCCAGCCCGTGGTCGGCGGGTGGTCAGCCGGTGGCGCCGGAACGACCCTCGAGGACCGACTCGGCGACCGCCCGCATCGACAGCCGCCGGTTCATCGCCGTGGCCTGTATCCAGCGGAAGGCCTCGGGCTCGGTCATCGCGTAATCCGACTGCAGGACGCCCTTGGCCCGGTCCAGCAGCTTGCGGGTCTCCAGCCGGTCCTGCAGCGTTCCGACCTCCCGCTCCAGCTGCGTCAGCTCGGTGAAGCGAGAGCGAGCCATCTCGATTGCGGGCACCAGGTCGCTCGAGCCGAACGGCTTGACGACGTACGCCATGGCGCCGGCGTCCCGGGCCTGCTCGACCAACTCGCGCTGGGAGAAGGCGGTGAGCATGACGACCGCGGCGAGTCGGCGGGAGGCGATCTCCCGGGCGGCCGAGATGCCGTCGAGAACGGGCATCTTCACGTCGAGGATGACGACCTCTGGCCGCAGGTCGGTGACCAGTTGCACCGCGACGCGGCCGTCGCCGGCCTCACCCACGACCACGTAGCCCTCTTCGGTGAGCACCTCGCGCAGATCGAGGCGGATCAGGGCTTCGTCCTCGGCGATCACCACACGCACGGGCGGCGCGGGCAGGTCGGTCACGGTAGTCCCCTGCACAAAGGTCGGTCCCGGCGGAGAGCAAGCATAGGCCGGACAGCCGTCTGGCCCGGCACCCCAGGGGGACCGGGCCAGACAGAAAACTGAGGGATCGACTAGCCGATGACGCGGACCGACTCGGCCTGCGGACCGCGCTGGCCCTGGGTGACCTCGAACTCGACGCGCTGGTTGTCCTCGAGCGAACGGTAACCATCGGCCTGAATCGCGGAGAAGTGGACGAAGACGTCAGAGCCGCCACCGTCGACGGCGATGAAGCCGTAACCCTTCTCGCTGTTGAACCACTTAACGGTGCCCTGTGCCATGCGATGTCTCCTGCTGAACTGGTTGTAACGGCCCCCACGCTGCGCGGGCACCGGGCCGTCCGGCAGGCGACATGAAACACGCGCCCGCGGAACCGTTCCGGCGAGCACGCATAACGCACAAACTGGGAACTGCGACCACCGCAGACGCTAGCACGACTGGGCCGGATCCCCGCTAGGGCGCAAGCGAAAAAATTTTGCCGGTGTCTGGTAGGCCTGGTGGGATTCGAACCCACACTGTCGCCGGTTTGAGCGGCGTCTCTCTGCCGTTGGAGTACAGGCCCACGGGCCGCGTGGCCCGGGCTCAGGCTACGCCCCAGCCGTGAGCGGGCTCAGGCTGCGTCCCCGGCGCGCGAGCGCGCTCAGGCTGCGCCCCCGGGCACATGAACCCGGCACGCCGCCCGACCCCGCGGTCAGCTCCGCGCCTGGCGGGAGACCCCGATCCGGTGCACGCGCATGGCATTCGTGCCGCCGGGGGTGCCGGGCGGGCTGCCGGCCACGATGATCACCCGGTCCCCCTCCTTCAGGCGGCCCTCGTCGAGCAGGCGCGCGTCCAGCTGGCGCACCATCTCGTCGGTGTGGTGCACCGGCGGAATGACGTAGGACTCCACACCCCAGGTGAACGCCAGGTGGTGGCGGATGTTCTCGTCGGGCGTGACGGCGATCAGCGGGATGCGGTTGCGGTGGCGGGCCAGCCGGCGCACGGTGTCCCCGGTCTGGGTGAAGGCACAGAGCGCCTTCACCTCCAGCGCCGCCCCGGTGATCACTGCCGCGCGGGCGATGGCTCCACCGACGGTGCGGCTCGGACCGGGCATGGCGGGCAGCTGGTCGAGCGCCTCATGCTCCACCGCCTCACAGATGCGAGCCATGGTCGCCACGGTCTCCGCCGGGTAGCGGCCCACGCTGGTCTCACCCGAGGTCATGACCGCGTCCGCGCCGTCCAGGATCGCGTTCGCCACGTCCGACACCTCCGCGCGGGTCGGCCGCGGGGAGGAGATCATGGACTCCAGCATCTGCGTGGCGACGATCACGGGCTTGGCGTAGCGCCGGCACAGCTCGATAGCGCGCTTCTGCACCATCGGAACCTGTTCGAGCGGCAGCTCCACGCCGAGGTCGCCGCGCGCCACCATGATGGCGTCGAAGGCGTTGACGACCTCCTCGAGCCGCTCGACCATCTGGGGCTTCTCCAGCTTGGCCATCACCGGCAGCCGGACGCCCTCCTCCTCCATGATCTTGTGGACGACCTCGATGTCCTCGGGGCCGCGCACGAAGGACATGGCGATCATGTCGGCGGGCAGGGAGAGGGCAAGGCGAAGGTCGGCGATGTCCTTGTCAGACATAGACGGCACGCTCACCGCGACGCCGGGCAGGTTCAGGCCCTTCGAGTTCGAGATCGGGCCGCCGACCACCACCGTGGTGCGGACCTCCGGGCCCTTGACGTCCTCCACGCGCAGCACGAGGCGGCCGTCGTCGAGCAGGACGGTGTCCCCCGGAGCCACGTCCTGGGTGAGGTTCTTGTGCGTCGTGGAGACGATGTCATGGCCGCCGAGGATGTCGTCAGTGGTGATCGTGAAGGTGTCACCCGGGGCGAGCTGGACTGGGCCCTCAGCGAAGTGACCGAGCCGGATCTTCGGCCCCTGGAGGTCGATGAGGATGCCGACGTCCTTGCCTACCTCGGCGCTGGCCTGCCGGATCAGCCGGAAGGTCTCCCGGTGATCTTCCCCGGCGCCGTGCGAGAGATTGAGCCGGGCGACGTCCATTCCGGCGACCATGAGCGCCTTGATCTGCTCGAGGCTCGACGTTGCGGGACCGAGCGTGCACACGATTTTGGCGCGACGGCTTGTCATGAACTCACCTTCAGGACGGACGAACGACAGGTCGAAAGGTATCCGGCGCCGGCGGCGCCGGAGCGGGCGGCGGTGCAACGACACCGGGCCGGGAGGAACGCGGCCTCACGGCCGGGAGGTGGTCAGCACCGGCTGGGGCAGGGCGGTGGCACCCATCAGGTGGCTGTCCACCGCCGCGGCGGCGGCCCGGCCCTCGGCGATGGCCCAGACGATCAGGCTCTGGCCCCGCCCGGCGTCGCCGGCCACGAACACACCGGGTACCGAGGTCTGCCAGTCGGGCGTGCGCGCGATGTTGCCGCGTGCGTCGAGATCCACGCCGAGCTCCGTGACCAGAGTTCCCCGCTCCGGCCCCGTGAAGCCCATGGACAGCAGCACCAGATCGCAGGGCAGGCGCTGTTCGGTGCCCTCCTTCGCAACGAAGCGGCTCTCGACCATCTCGACCTCGTGCACGACCAGCGCGGCGACATTGCCGGCGCCGTCGTCCTCGAACCGCTCGGAGTTGACGGCGAACATCCGGTCGCCGCCCTCCTCGTGGGCGCTGGAGGTCCGCATCATCAGCGGCCACATCGGCCACGGCGTGGACTCGTGCCGCGAGCCCGGCGGCTGGGGCATGATCTCCAGCTGGTGCACGGACGTGGCGCCCTGGCGCAGCGCGGTACCCAGGCAGTCGGCCCCCGTGTCTCCGCCACCGATGATCACGACCCGCTTGCCCGCCGCGTCGATCGGCGGCGCCTCCAGGTCGCCCTCGCAGACCTTGTTCGCCGGCGTCAGGTACTCCATCGCGAAGTGGATGCCCGCCAGCTCCCGCCCGGGAATGGGCAGATCGCGGGGCACCGTCGCGCCGACGGTAAGCAGCACGACGTCGTACTGCTCCCGTAGCTCGGGGACCGACAGGTCGCTGCCGACGTCGCACGAGACGACGAAGGACGTGCCCTCTGCCCGCATCTGGTCCAGGCGGCGGTCGAGGACGTGCTTCTCCATCTTGAACTCCGGGATGCCGTAGCGCAGCAACCCGCCGATCTTGTCGTCCCGCTCGTAGACGGTGACGTCGTGCCCGGCCCTGGTGAGTTGCTGGGCGGCCGCCAGCCCCGCCGGACCGGATCCGATCACGGCAACGCGCTTGCCGGTCCGCCGCGCGGGGAGCTGCGGCTCGACCCAGCCCTCGTCCCAGGCACGGTCGGCGATCTTCCCCTCGATCAGCTTGATCGTGACCGGCTCCGCGTTGATCGACAAGACGCAGGACGGCTCGCAGGGGGCGGGACACAGCTTCCCGGTGAACTCGGGGAAGTTGTTGGTCGCATGCAGCCGCTCGATCGCCTCGTGCCAGTCCTCACGCCAGACCAGGTCGTTCCACTCCGGGATCAGGTTTCCCAGCGGGCAGCCGTTGTGGCAGAACGGGATGCCGCAGTCCATGCACCTGCTCGCCTGCTTGGACACCCGCTCGGGCGGAAACTCCTGGTAGACCTCACGCCAGTCCTGGATGCGCACGTCGACCGGACGGCGCGGAGGCAGCTCGCGGGGCGTGGTCAGGAACCCCTTGTGGTCAACCACCCGCCACCGCCTGCATCACGACCGTCTCCGGCTCCACTCCGTCGCGGCGGGCCTGCGCCATCGCCAGCAGGACCCGCTTGTAGTCACGCGGCATTACCTTGCTGAATCGCTTCACCGACGTCTCCCAGTCCGCCAGAACGCGGGCCGCGACCTGCGACCCCGTCTCCTGCTCGTGGCGGGCCACGATGGTGCGCAGGAAGTTGCTGTCGTCGTCGTCGAGCGGCTCGAGGTCGACCAGTTCGCGATTGAGCCGCAGCGGCGACAGGTCCAGCACGTACGCCACCCCGCCGCTCATGCCGGCGGCGAAGTTGCGGCCCGTGCTGCCCAGCACCACCACCCGGCCCCCGGTCATGTACTCGCACCCGTGGTCCCCGACGCCCTCCACGACGGCGGTGGCCCCGCTGTTGCGGACGGCGAATCGCTCGCCGACCACGCCCCGGAAGAACGCCTCACCGGTCGTCGCCCCGTACAGCAGGACGTTGCCGGCGACGATGTTGTCCTCGGCGACGAACGACGGCGCCGCGTTGCGCGGCGGCCGCACCACGATCCGCCCGCCGGACAGGCCCTTGCCGACGTAGTCGTTGGCGTCACCTTCCAGCCGGAGGGTCACGCCGCGCGGCAGAAACGCGCCGAACGACTGACCCGCCGATCCGGTGAACGTGACGTCGATGGTGTCATCCGGCAGGCCGCTGCCGCCGTACCGGCGGGTCACCTCGGAGCCGAGCATGGTGCCCACGGTTCGGTTCACGTTGCGGATGGGCAGCTCCAGGCGGACCGGTGAGCCGAACGCCAGCGCCCCCTCGGACAGCTGGATCAGCGTCTGGTCCAGCGCCCGCTCGAGCCCGTGGTCCTGCCCGCGCACCTGGTGCAGCGGCGTGCCCGCCGGCAGCTGCGGGGTGTGCAGCACCGGCGACAGGTCCAGGCCCTCCGCCTTCCAGTGGTCAACCGCGGCACGCACGTCGAGCAGTTCGGAGTGCCCGATGGCCTCGTCCAGGGACCGGAAACCCAGCGACCCCAGGTACTCGCGGACCTCCTCGGCCAGGAACTCGAAGAACGTCTCGACGAACTCCGGCTTGCCGGAGAAGCGCTTGCGCAGCTCCGGATTCTGGGTGGCGACGCCGACCGGGCAGGTGTCGAGGTGGCAGACCCGCATCATGATGCAGCCGCTGACCACCAGCGGCGCCGTGGCGAAGCCGTACTCCTCCGCACCGAGCAGGGCGGCGATCACCACGTCCCGGCCGGTCTTCATCTGACCGTCGACCTGCACCACGATCCGGTCGCGCAGGCCGTTGAGCAGCAGGGTCTGCTGCGTCTCGGCCAGCCCCAGCTCCCACGGCGCGCCGGCGTGCTTCAGCGACGTCAGCGGGGATGCGCCGGTTCCGCCGTCATGGCCGGAGATCAACACGACGTCGGCGTGGGCCTTGCTGACCCCCGCGGCGACGGTGCCCACTCCGACCTCGGCGACGAGCTTGACGTGAACCCGGGCCGACGGGTTGGAGTTCTTCAGGTCGTGGATCAGTTGCTTGAGATCCTCGATCGAGTAGATGTCGTGGTGGGGCGGCGGTGAGATCAGCCCGACGCCCGGGGTGGAGTGGCGCACCTTGGCGATCCACGGGTACACCTTCTGCCCCGGTAGCTGGCCGCCCTCGCCAGGCTTGGCGCCCTGCGCCATCTTGATCTGCAGGTCGTCGGCGTTGACCAGGTACTCGCTGGTCACCCCGAAGCGACCGGACGCGATCTGCTTCACCGCGGACCGGCGCAGGTCGCCGTTGTCGTCCGGGGTGAAGCGATCGACGTCCTCGCCACCCTCGCCGCTGTTGGACTTGCCGCCCAGCCGGTTCATGGCGATGGCCAGCGTCTCGTGCGCCTCCTGCGAGATGGCGCCGTAAGACATGGCTCCGGTGGAGAAGCGCTTGACGATGGCGGAGACCGGCTCCACCTCGTCCAGCGGCACCGGCGGGCGCATTCCGGTGCGCAAGGTGAACAGCCCGCGCAGGGTGCCGAGCCGGTTGGCCTGCTCGTCGACGGCCGAGGTGTACTCGCGGTAGATGTCGAAGCGCTTGTTGCGGGTCCCGTGCTGCAGCTTGAACACGGTGGTCGGGTTGAACAGGTGCAGCTCGCCCTCGCGCCGCCACTGGTAGTCGCCGCCGACTGCCAGCCGGCGGTGCGCCTGCGGAACCTCCGGGTACGCGCTGCGGTGCCGGGCGGCGACCTCGTCGGCCAGCACGTCCAGGCCTGCACCGCCGAGCCGGGACACCGTTCCGGTGAAGTACTCGTCGACCAGCTCCTGGGACAGGCCGAGGGCCTCGAACACCTGGGCGCCGGTGTAGGAGGCGACGGTGGAGATGCCCATCTTGGACATCACCTTCAGCACGCCCTTGCCCAGCGCCTTGATCAGGTTCCGGGTGGCGGTGGTCGCGTCGATGCCCGGCAGCACCGGAGTGCCGACCAGGTCCTCGACCGTCTCCATCGCCAGGTACGGGTTGACCGCGGCGGCGCCGAAGCCGATCAGCAGCGCGACGTGGTGCACCTCGCGCGCGTCACCGGCCTCTACGACGAGGCCCACGCGGGTGCGGGTCTTCTCCCGGATCAGGTGGTGATGCACCGCGCTGGTGAGCAGCAGCGACGGAATGGGGGCCAGTTCGGCGGTGGAGTCGCGGTCGGTCAGCACCAGGATGCGGGCGCCGCCCGCGATCGCCTGGGACGCCAGCCGGCGCACCCGCTCGATCGCATCCCGCAGGCCCTCGCCGCCGCGGGCCACTTCGTACAGACCGGAGATCCTGGCGGCAGCGAAGCCGGGAAGGTTGCCGTCCTCGTTGATGTGAACGATCTTCGCCAGTTCGTCGTTGTCGATGACCGGGAACGGCAGCACGATCTGCCGGCAGGACAACGCTGACGGCGCCAGCAGGTTCTGCTCCGGGCCGAGGGTGCCCGACAGCGAGGTCACCAGCTCTTCGCGGATGGCGTCCAGCGGCGGGTTGGTCACCTGGGCGAACAGCTGGGTGAAGTAGTCGAACATCGGCCGGGGCCGCTCGGACAGCACGGCGATCGGGGTGTCGCTGCCCATGGAACCGATCGGCTCGGCACCGCCGACGGCCATCGGGGCCAGCAGGACCCGGACCTCCTCCTCGGTGTAACCGAACACCTGCTGGCGGCGCAGCACGGAGTCGTGCCCGTAGTACACGTGCTCGCGGTCCGGCAGCTCGGGCAGCGGAACGAGCCCGCTGTGCAGCCACTCCCCGTACGGGCGCTCGGCGGCCAGCTGACCCTTGATCTCGTCGTCCTCGACGATGCGGCCCGCGGCCGTGTCGACCAGGAACATCCGGCCCGGCTGCAGCCGGCCCTTGCGGACGACGCTGGCGGGGCCGAGCTCCAGTACGCCGACCTCGCTGGCCAGCACCACGAGACCGTCGTCAGTGACCCAGTACCGGGCGGGACGCAGGCCGTTGCGGTCGAGCACCGCGCCGATCACCGTGCCGTCGGTGAAGGTCACACAGGCCGGACCGTCCCATGGCTCCATGACCGTGGAGTGGAACTGGTAGAACGCTCGCCGCTCCGGGCTCATCTCGGCGTGGGCCTCCCACGCCTCGGGCACCATCATCAGCACGGCGTGCGGCAGCGACCGGCCGCCCAGGTGCAGCAGCTCCAGCACCTCGTCGAACGACGCGGAGTCGCTGGCGTGCGGAGTGCAGATCGGGAAGAGCCGGGACAGGTCCCCGGGAATCAGGTCGCTGGCGAGGAGCGCCTCCCGGGCGGCCATCCAGTTCCGGTTTCCCTTGAGGGTGTTGATCTCGCCGTTGTGCGCGATGTAGCGGTACGGATGGGCCAGCGGCCACGACGGAAAAGTGTTCGTGGAGAAGCGCGAGTGCACCAGCGCCAGCGCCGAGGCGAACCGGGCGTCGGTCAGGTCGGGGAAGAACGCGCTCAGCTGCCCGGTGGTGAGCATGCCCTTGTAGACGATCGTCCGCGCGGACAGGCTAGCGAGGTAGACGCCGGCCTCGCGCTCAATCCGCTTGCGGGCGCAGAACGCCCGGCGCTCCAGATCCAGGCCCCCGGCGCCGTCCGGCGCGGTGACGAACAGCTGGGCGAAGTGCGGCATGGCCGCTCGGGCGATGGACCCGACGCTGGCCTCGTCCGGCAGGACCGGCAGTTCCCGCCAGCCCAGGACGGTCAGGCCCTCATCGGCGACGATCGACTCCGCAGCCGCCACGGCCTCGGCACGCTCGTCCGCCAGCACCGGCAGAAAGGCGATGCCCGCCGCGTACGTGCCGGACTCGGGCAGCGGGAAGCCGACGCTGGCACGCAGGAACGCGTCCGGAATCTGGACCAGGATGCCGGCGCCGTCACCGGTGTCGGGCTCGGCGCCGGAGGCTCCGCGGTGGTCGAGGTTGTGCAGCACGGTGAGGGCCCGGGCGACCGTGGCCGCGGTCGGCACACCGTTGAGATCGGCCACGAAGGCGACGCCGCACGCGTCGTGCTCGTTGGCGGCCGAGTAGAGACCCTGCTCGTCGGGGAACCGCTCCCCCGGACGCTGCCGGGACTCCGGAACGGCCTGCGGGCGGTCCGGACCGTGTGCAGCACTCACCTGATCTCCCGTCGTCGAGATGTCGTGCTACGGATTGCATCGGGACGACGTCGGCCCTGCTGCGGTGACGCACAGATTACACGACCGGCCCCACGCGTACGGAGCCTGCGCGAGCAGCGGGCGGACCGGCCGGGTCACCCGATGCCGGCGCCCACCACAGTGCCCACCACATACGTGACCCCGGCGGCGAAGCCGCCCAGCACCAGTTGCCGGACGCCGCTGTACAGCCACGATCGGCCCGTGAACCGGGCCACCGCCGCTCCGGACAGGAACAGCCCGAGCAGCGCCAGCACCAGCGACGCCGGCAGCGAGGCAGCGCCGAGCAGGTACGGCAGCAACGGGATCAACGCACCGACCGCGAACGCCAGGAACGACGACGCCCCGGCGACGTACGCCGAGGGGAGGTCGTCGGGGTCGACGCCGAGCTCCTCGCGGGCATGGATCCGCCAGGCCTGCTCCGGATTGGCGGACAGCTGGCGCGCCACCTCGCGCGCCAGATCGGCGTCCAGCCCGCGGCTTCGGTAGAGCCCGGCGAGCTCGGCCTCCTCGGCCTGCGGCCGGCGTCGGATCTCGTCCTTTTCCACCTCGATCTCGGCGGCGGTCAGCTCGGACTGCGACGCCACGGAGACGTACTCACCGGTCGCCATCGAGCAGGCGCCCGCCACCAGCCCGGCCAGGCCGGTCAGCGCGACGATGCGGGGCTCAGCGCCACCGCCGGCCACACCGGCGATCAACGCCATGTTGGAGACGAGGCCGTCCATCATCCCGAACACGGCGGGCCGCAGCCAGCCACCCGTCACATCGCGGTGATCGTGATGAATCTCCGCCGGGCCGCTTGCCACGCCGCCGGCCGGGGCCGTATCCGCACCGCTGTCCACGGCGCCCAGCGTACGTCCGGGACAGCCGGCTACGGCCTGGACTCGGATCCCACGGCGTCGGCGTCCTCCGGCCCGGGCTCCACGACGGTCTCCCGCGGATGCCCACGCCGGCGGTAGAGGAAGAGCACCGCGCCACCGAAGACGATGAAGCTGACCCAGACGTTGAGGCGCACCCCGAAGATCAGGTGGGCGTTGTCCACCCGCAGCGCCTCGATCCACCACCGGCCGGCGGTGTACGCGGCGACGTAGAGCGCAAAGGCACGGCCACCACCGAGGCGGAAGCGCCGGTCGGCCCAGATGACGAACGCGGCGACGGCCACGTTCCACAGCGCCTCGTAGAGAAAGGTCGGGTGGTAGTACGCCTCATCCGGGGTGGCCGACGGCCGGTGCTCGGGGTCGATCTCGAGCGCCCACGGCAGGTCGGTGGGCTTGCCGTACAGCTCCTGGTTGAACCAGTTGCCGAAGCGCCCGATCGCCTGCGCGAGGGCGACGCCCGGCGCGACGGCGTCGCCAAGGGCTCCCACCGGAATTCCGCGCCGGCGGCAGGCGATCCAGGCGCCGACGCCGCCGAGCGCGATGGCACCCCAGATCCCGAGGCCGCCCTGCCAGACGTACAGGGCCCGGATCGGCTCCCGGCCCGGCCCGAAGTACAGCTCGTAACTGGTGATCACATGGTAGAGGCGTCCACCGACGAGCCCGAACGGGATGGCCAGCGTCGCGATGTCGGCCACCGTGCCGGCCCGGCCGCCGCGGTCGATCCACCGCCGGTTGCCGACGTACACCGCTACCAGGACGCCGGCGATGATGCACAGGGCGTACGCCCGCAGCGGGAACGGCCCGATGTACCAGATGTTCTCCGACGGGCTGGGCAGGTAGGCCAGCGTCGTCGACCCGGACCCGGACCCGGGCGCGGCATGGGCGCGCAGTGCAGGTGCGATCACGTCGCCGACGCTACCGGGCGGGGCGGTGCCTCTCCGGAGCGTTCCGGTCCGGCCGAACCGCGCAGCACGGCAGCGGCGACCGCGACCCCGTCACGGCCATCGAACGACACGTCCTTGCCCGGGTCGAGATCGCGGTAGATGTCGAAGAAGTGCGCGATCTCCGTCAGCACATGCTCGGGCAGCTGCTCCAGATCCCAGACGTCCGGGTATGCCGGGTCACCGTCGGGAACGCAGACCAGCTTCGCCTCCCGTCCGTGCCCGGTGCTGATCCAGAAGACCCCGATGAGCCGGGCGCGCACCCGCACGCCGGGGTACGTGGGCTCCACCATCAGCACCAGCGCGTCCAGTGGCTCACCGTCCGATCCGACGGCGCCCGGGATGAAGCCGTAGTCGGCGGGAAAGGCGAACGCACCCGGCAGGCGTCGCTCGAAGCGCACGACGCCGTCCGGACCGACCTCGTACTTGTTGCGGCTGTTGCGCGGGGTCTCCACGACCACCTCGACCACGTGTGCAGCGGGCCTGTCCAGCGCGATCAGCCTGCCCGCGCTCTCAGGCCGAGGTCCGGCGCACGCCCGCGGCGAGTTCGCCGGCGAGCTCAGCCACTGCTGCGACCCCAGCCTTGTCGTCCGGAGCGTCGAGCAACCGGCGCACGAACGCCGAGCCGACGATCACTCCGTCCGCGTAGCCGGCCACCGTCGCTGCCTGGTCCCCCGTGCTCACGCCCAGGCCCACGGCCACCGGCCGATCGCTCACCCCGCGCACCCGGTGGACCAGGTCGCCGGCCGCGTCGCTCACCGCGTCCCGGGCGCCGGTGACGCCCATGACGGCGGCGGCGTACACGAACCCGGTGCTCACCTGCGCCACCCGGCGGATCCGCGCCTCCGTGGACGACGGCGCGACCAGAAACACCGTCGTGAGGTCGGCAGCTGCCACCGCATCCAGCCACGGCTCCGCCTCGTCGGGGATCAGGTCCGGGGTGATCACTCCGGCGCCGCCCGCCGCGGCCAGGTCGCGGGCGAACCGCTCGATTCCGTAGCGCTCGATCGGGTTCCAGTAGCTCATCACCAGCGTCGCCGCGCCGGTAGCCGCCACCGCCTCCGCCGTGGCGAGCACATCGTGCGGCCCGGTGCCACCGGCCAGCGAGCGATCCACGGCGGCCTGGATGGTCGGGCCGTCCATCAGCGGGTCGCTGTACGGGAAGCCCACTTCGACGATGTCCACACCGGCGTCGACCATCGCGGTCAGCGCGTCGATGCAGCCCCGCTGCGACGGGTAACCGGCCGGCAGGTAGCCGATCAGCGCTGCCCGCCCCTCCTCCCGGGCGCGGGCGAAGACGTCGGCGAGCGTCGTCACCAGCCCGCTCCCGCCGGCTCGTCCGAGGCGACCTTCTCGATCTGCGCCTCGACGAGCTCCTCGCCGGAGACGACGCCGAACCACCGCGCGGCGGTGTCCACGTCCTTGTCACCGCGACCGGACAGGTTGACCAGCACGACCGGCTCGCGGCCGAGCTCCGCGCGCAGCTCGCGCGCGACCTCCACCGCGCCGGCCACCGCGTGCGCGCTCTCGATGGCGGGCAGGATGCCCTCGGTGCGGGCGAGCAGCGCAAAGGCCTCCATCGCCGCGCGGTCGGGCACGGCGCGGTAGTGGGCCCGGCCGGTCTGCTTCAGCCACGCGTGCTCCGGGCCCACACCGGGGTAGTCCAGACCGGCCGAGATGGAGTGCGTCTCCAGGGTCTGGCCGGCGTCGTCCTGCAGCAGGTAGCTGCGCGCCCCGTGCAGCACGCCCGGCGAGCCGCCAACCAGGGTGGCTGCGTGCCGTCCCGTCTCGACGCCGTCACCGCCGGCTTCGCAACCGACCAGCCGGACGCCGGCGTCGGCGACGAACGCGGTGAAGATGCCGATCGCGTTGGAGCCACCCCCGACGCACGCGACCACGGCGTCCGGCAGCTGCCCGGTGAGCGAGAGCACCTGCTCGCGGGCCTCGTCGCCGATGATGCGCTGGAAGTCGCGGACCATGGCGGGGAACGGGTGCGGGCCCGCGGCGGAGCCGATCATGTAATGCGTCCGGTCGACGTTGGTCACCCAGTCGCGCATCGCCTCGTTCATGGCGTCCTTGAGCGTGCGGCTGCCGAGCGTCACGGGAACGACTTCGGCGCCGAGCAGCTTCATGCGCGCCACGTTGAGCGCCTGGCGTCGGGTGTCCTCCTCGCCCATGTACACCATGCACTCGAGACCGAGCAGG
Source organism: Actinomycetota bacterium (assembly GCA_030773415.1). Classification (GTDB taxonomy): domain Bacteria; phylum Actinomycetota; class Actinomycetes; order JALYNC01; family JALYNC01; genus JALYNC01. The sequence goes on along the minus strand of JALYNC010000136.1, from coordinate 2,021 downwards.
GCGCAGATGGTGGCGCTGGCGACTCCGTGCTGTCCGGCGCCGGTTTCGGCGATGACGCGGGTCTTGCCCATGCGCTTGGTGAGCAGGCCCTGGCCGAGAACATTGTTGATCTTGTGTGATCCGGTGTGGCAGAGATCTTCGCGCTTCAGCAGGATCCGCGCCCCGCCGGCCTCCGCGCCGAGCCCAGCCGCCTCGGTGACCGGGGTGGAGCGGCCGGCATAGTCCCTGCTCAGTCGACCAAGCTCCGCGGCGAACGCCGGGTCGGCCCGCGCGTCGGCGTACGCGGCGGTCAGCTCGTCGAGGGCGCCGATCAGCGCCTCGGGGACGAAGCGCCCGCCATAGGGCCCGAAGTGACCCGCCGGGTCGGGCAGGGCCGGAGCGAACTCGCCGGTCGTGGGGAGCCCGGCGGCGGGCTGCGCCGTCATGACGACGCGCCGTGCTTGGTGGCCGGGTGGGCGCCGGCCGTCACCAGATCGGCCACGGCCTGCCGCGGATTGCCACCGGTCACCAGCGTCTCCCCTACCAGGACGGCGTCCGCGCCGGCCGCGGCGTAGGCCAGCAGGTCGTGCGGGCCGCGGATGCCCGACTCGGCTACGGTGACGATCCCGTCCGGAATCCGGCTGGCGAGCCGGGAGAACGTGGAACGGTCGACCTCGAGGGTCTTGAGGTTGCGGGCGTTGACTCCGATCACCCTCGCACCGGCGTCCAGCGCCCGGTCGACCTCTTCTTCGTCATGGACCTCGACCAGCGCCGTCATGCCCAGAGACTCCGTGCGCTCGACCAGCGACACAAGCGCATTTTGCTCGAGTGCGGCGACGATCAGCAGCACGACGTCGGCGCAGTACGCTCGCGCTTCCCAGATCTGGTACGCCGAGACCACGAAGTCCTTGCGCAGCAGCGGAACGTCGACGGCGGCGCGCACAGCGACGAAGTCGTCCAGGCTGCCGCCGAACCGGCGCTCCTCGGTGAGCACGCTGATGATGCAGGCGCCGCCGGCCTCGTACTCGCGGGCCAGGGCCGCCGGGTCGGCGATGGGGGCGAGCTCGCCCTTGGAGGGGCTCCGGCGCTTGACCTCGGCGATGACCGCGACGCCGGGCCGCCGCAACGCGCGCATCGCGTCGGAGGCCTCTGGCCGGGTACGAGCCCGGGCCTTGACCTCATCCAGCGGCACCGCTGCCTGACGCTCGGCCAGGTCAGCCCGCACGCCGACCAGGATGTCGTCCAGCACGGTCACGGCGGGCCACCCCTTGCTCTCTTCCAGGCCGGTCGCGGCCCGCTCCGGCCGGGAACGCCGGCAGGTGCCGCCAGCGTAACTTCCGGCTCGCCCCGCACCGGTGCCGACCCCGATCAGTTCCCCCGAACGTGCGCTTTCCCACCGGCACCGGCCGCGGCTGCATGCCCTCGACCTGGGTGACTGCCTTCGACCTGGGTGACAGAGCTTGGAAGGCGGCCGTCGGGCGGTCAGGCCGTGGGGTCGGTTCCGCGGTCCAGGACCTCCCACATGTGCGTCTCCCGGTCCACCGGGGCGGTGCGGGCCTTGGGTGCGTCGTAGCGGCCGGACAGCGCCGCCCAGCGCCGGCCCCGGACGGTCGTGACCCCGCCGGCGGCGACCAGCAGGATCCCGCCAACGAGCGAAACCCACGGCCAGGGCGTCGCCGAGATGCGGCTCACCGGCACCCGGGACACACCCGTCCGGACGGCGGCCGCCTGCTGAACCTCGGTCGCCAGCCGCCCCACGATCGCCACGGCATCAGCCACCACCGCTCCACCGGCAAGAACCAGCAGCATCCCGACGGCTATCCGGCCGGACCGGCGGGTGGCCGCCAGCGCGACGACGCCTGCCAGTCCCAGCAGGCCGAGAGCTCCCGCAGCCGAGCCGACGTCGCGGCCGGACGGACGCAGGACCAGGGCGGGCAGCGCGGGGTCGCTGACCACTCCGGAAGCCCACGGCCGACCGGCGGCGATCAGCGTCAGCGCCGCGCCGGCCAGGCACAGCGCCACCGCCTCCGCCACCTCACGGG
>JALYNC010000135.1 GCA_030773415.1 Actinomycetota bacterium | reverse complement strand
CGCCGCCCTGCGCGGCGAGCCGGCTGCGCACTCGCGACAGCAGCTCCGCGTCCACCGGCGCGCTCATGCCGCGCGCCGGCTCCCCGCCCCGAGCAGGCCGTCGAGGAACGCGGCGCTGAAGGTTGCGAGCGGACCGCGGCCCCGGCGAGCCGGCGCCTCCCCACGCTCCAGCGCGGCGGCGATGCCTGGCTCGGCGGCCAGGTCGGCTGCCAGCGGCAGCCCCAGCGATTCGGCCACCACCGAGGCCGACAATCCAGACGGGGCGGGCCCCCGCACCACCACCCGCAGGTCTGGGCAGTGCAGCGTGAGCCCCGCGGCCACGCGAGCCGCCGCCGCCGACGCACGGACCTCGGCGGGCACGACCAGAAGCACCACGGACGCCCGCTCCAGGGCGACGCGGGCGGCGGCGTCCGCCGCGCGAGGCAGGTCGACGACCACCAGCTCGCTACCGCGTTCGGCCGCGGACAGCAGTGCCGACATGGCCTCCGCGGGGATCGTCAGCGCATCACCGCGGTCCCACGACAGCACGCTGAGGCTCTCCGCCTGCGGAAGCGCACCGGCCAGCGAGCCCGCCGCCACCCGGCCCCGGGTGCTGGTCAGCTGTGGCCAGCGCAGGCCTGCCACGGACTCTGCTCCGAGCGCAAGATCAATGCCGCCGCCGAGCGGGTCGCCGTCGACCAGCAGGGCACGGCGGCCCTGCCGAGCAGCGGTGACCGCCAGGGCACTGGCCAGCACGGTCGCCCCGGCGCCGCCCCGGCCGCCGACCACGCCCACCACCGGGGCTGCCAGCTGTCCGCCCTCGGCCGCGTCGGCGAACCGATCCACCAGCCAGCTCTCGGCGTCGGGCAGGAACACCACGTGCTGGGCGCCCAGCAGTACGCCCCGGCGCCAGATGTCGGCATCGTCCAGGTCGCCGCCGACCAGCACCACGCCCTCCCGCCTGGGCAGCCCGGCGCGCGCCAGGGCATCGACGACGTCCGCACCGACGATGACGACCGGCGCGCGCGACCACCCCGCCCGGGCGGAGGCCGCGTCGGGCGCCACCTCCGGCTCACAGGACGCCGCGGCGGCGAGGCGGAGCAGGTCGTCCAGCAGCACGGGATTGTCGGTCACCAGCAGGGCACGTGCGGGCCGGACGGGTCGGGTCACTGAGGGCCTCCTGAGCGGTAGCGGGAGGCTCAACCCTTGTCGGCGGCGGTGTGCGCTGCTGGCGCCCAGGCTCGATGTGGATGACCGGAATCCGTCGTGGGGCCTGTGGAGGATTTCAGACCGGCCGGTCCCCCGGAATGCCGTAGGTGAAGCTCCCGACGCCACGCACGTGCCAGACGCCGGTAGCCGGCCGGTACACCGCGATCTCGGAGTCGCCGTCGCCGTCCAGGTCACGCGGCACGGGAACGTCTCCCGGTCGCCCGAACAGCACACTGCTGCCGCCACGCACGTACCAGGCGCCGGTCGAGGGGCGGAACACCGAGATCTCCGACCGGCCGTCGCCGTCGACGTCCGGCGCCACCGGGACGTCCCCCGGTTCGCCGTATCGGAAGCCGAGGCTGCCGCGCAGGTACCACATGCCGGTGGAGGCCCGGAAGACTGCGACGTCCGTGCGGCCGTCGCCGTCGGTGTCGGTCGTCACCGGCACGTCGCCGCGCTGACCGAACACGAACGCCCCGACGCCGCGCACGTACCAGGTGCCCGTAGCGGGGCGGAAGACGGCGATGTCGCTGCGGCCGTCACCGGTGAAGTCGCCCTGCAGCGGGATGTCGCCCGGCTCGCCGTACTTCACCGAGGTCATGCCGGTGACGTACCAGACGCCCGTCGAGGGCCGGTACACCGCGGGCGAGTTGGCACCGTCGCCGTCGTAGTCACCGCGCAGCGGGACGTCGCCGGCCTCGCCGTAGTGCCGTGACTGCCCCCCGCGCACGTACCAGGTTCCCGTGGCGGGCCGGTAGACCACCAGATCACCGCGACCGTCGCCCGTGGCGTCCGCCACCGCCGTTCCCACCCGGCCGGGCAGCGCCCGTGCGGCGTCCAGCAGGCCCGCGCCGCATGCGTTCGGCGGACATTCCGGCAGGCGCCATGCGCTGGCCTTCAGCGACTGCTCCACCTGCTGGGGCGTAATGGCTGACCTATGGCTGGTCAGCAGTGCGGCGATCCCGGCGACGTGCGGGGCCGCCATCGACGTTCCCTGGTACCGGGCGTAGCTGGGCGCGACCGGCGCGGAGGCGCCGGTGTCGAGCAGCGACAGGATGCCGCCGCTCGGGAACGTGGTGTCGCCGCCGGGCGCGGCAAGGTCGATCGCGGGGCCGAAGTTGGAGTACGAGGACGGCCGGCCGCTCGGCCCGCTCGCAGCGACGGTGATCACCCGCTCGCAGTTCGCCGGGGCGACGTGCCTGGCGTCCCAACCGTCGTTTCCGGCGGCCACTACCACGGTCGCTCCGGCGTCGGTGGCGGCGTCGATGGCGGACTGCAGGGACTCCGGGCACGAGGCGTAGTTGGCGGCCAGCGAAAGGTTGATCACGCGGGCGGGGGTAGCGTTGGCCGGAACGCCGGCAACCGGCCGGCCGGCCGCCCATGCGATGCCGTCGACGATGTCGCTGGTCATGCCGCCGCCGGCACCGAGCACCCGAACGGCCTGGATCCTCGCCTGGGGCGCCACTCCGGAGATGCCCCGACCGTTGTTCCACGACGCCGCGACGATTCCGGCGACGTGCGTGCCGTGCCACGACGAGGTGGCGCCGCCGGCAGCGTCACCGGGATCAGCCGGATTGGCGTCGCGGCCGCCGCCGTCCCGGGCCACCGTGCTGTCAGTGATCATGTCGTAGCCGGGAACCGTCCTGCCTTGCAGTTCCGGGTGGGCGGTGAGTCCGGTGTCCACCACGGCGACGACGACGGACGACCCCGTGGCGCGGCCCCAGGCGCGGGGCGCACGGATGCCGTACGGGCCGGCGAGGTTCCACTGCTGAGCCAGATACGGATCGTTCGGCCGGACGGCGACGGGCCCGGCCGACACGCCGGCCGCGCGCATCCGCAGGTCGGGCTCCGCGAACTCGACGCTGGCATCGGCCGCAAGTGAACGGGCGATCGCGGCGGCGGCCGTTCCCGACACCGGCCGGGACAGGTTCACCACCCGCAATCCACCGGAGACCGACCGGCCGAGCCGCAGCCGGCCGCCGACCGTCGTTCCGGCCGCCTCGAGAACCCGCGCAGCCGTCCGCTGGTCAGCCGACCGGTACCGGACGATCAGATCGGAGACGGGCTCGGATGTCGACGGCGCCGGACGCGCGCCGGCGTGAGCCGTCGTCACCGGCTCCACCGCGGCCGCCGGGTGGGCGACCAGCCCGGGGCCCACTGCCAGCGGCACCGCCGCGCTGACCACGGCCGCCAGTACAGCGCTTGACCACAGCCGGGCCCGAACGCGTGGCCTCACGGGCCAACCTCCTGCAACGGTTCGCCGCCCGCACGACAGCGGAGCGGTCCACCGCCATCATCGGCACATGCGGCGCAAGCCTGAGCCCCCGTCACCGGCAATTGCGACGGTACTTGACACGGACGTCCGATGTGGGTCGGCGACGGTGATCGTCTGATGCCGGGTTCGGGGTCGGCGCCGCCGGGCGAGCGGCAGTTCAGCACGGCCGGAAAAGCGGCCGGCCCCCGCCGGGGGGCAGCGGAGGCCGTCCGCAGCGATCCGACTCCGGGGGGGGTGAGCCGAACCGCGTCCGCAGCGCCTCGCGCTCGCCGCTACGGCGGCCGCCCAGGCTCGAACAAAAAATGCCTGCCTTGTCGGCGGACCAAATCCAGCCGGCTGGAGTCCGATCACGTGTCACGGGGGAAATCACGGGTACGGCGCGCAACAACAGAGAGGACGGCCAGTGAGCCAGAGCATGCACTTCAATGGCGAGCCAGTTCAGCCCGGCAACACCTCGGTGGCGACGACCGCCGGTGGCGAGGTGGCCACCGAGGGTGTCGAGCCGAGCCTGGGTGAACTCTTCTCGGCCGCGAGCCGTGACATGTCGGCCCTGGTCAAGCAGGAGATCGCGCTCGCCAAGGCCGAGATGGCAGGCGAGGCCAAGCAGGCAGGCATCGGAGCGGGGATGCTGGCCGTCGCGGGCCTGCTCGGTCTGCTGGCGCTGATCCTGTTGTCCTTCGCCGCCGTCTACGGCCTGCACGCCCTCGGCCTGCCCCTCGGCCTGGCCTTCCTGGCAGTCGGGGTGGCGTACGTGCTGATTGCCGGCATTCTCGCCCTTCTGGCGAAGGGCCGGCTCAGCAAGCTGGGCCCGCCGCAGCGCACGATCAAGACGCTGAAGGACGATCTGGCCTGGGCGAAGCACCCGACCGCAGTGCCTACCCCGGAAACGTCGGGTCCCACTCCAGAAGCCAAGAGCCCCACCGCGGACGTCAAGGCGCCGGCCGCCTGACCCGCCGTGGCGGCGCGCCGACCGCGCCGACGCAACAAACCGGCCAGCGATGGCGACAACCACCGGGCACCCGGCCGTGCGAGGCTGACCGGCATGGTTGCCAGCCCCGACGACGTGCTCCGGCCACCCGGCCCGTGGCGCTTCCGAACGATCGCGGCCAATGGCGCCCGGTTCCACGCGGTCGAGGCAGGCAGCGGGCCGCTGATCGTGCTGCTGCACGGCTTCCCGCAGTTCTGGTGGACCTGGCGCCACCAGCTGCCGGCGCTGGCGGGCGCCGGCTTCCGGGCCGTCGCACCTGATCTGCGGGGCTACGGCGGCAGCGACAAGCCTCCGCGCGGGTACGACCCGGTGACGCTGGCGGCGGACTGCGCGGGCATGGTGCGCGCGCTGGGCGAGCGGCGGGCTGTTGTGGTCGGCAACGACTGGGGCGGGGTCCTTGCCTGGACGATGGCCCGGCTGCACCCACGGCACGTGCGGCGGCTCGTCGTCGTGGGAGCTCCCCACCCGCTGCAGCTGCGCCGGCAGTGGCGATCACCGCGCCGCGCCGCCGGCAACGCCCGGCGGATCCTCGGCTACCAGATTCCGCGGCTCGCCGAGCGCCATCTCACCGTGGACGGCGCGCAGCACGTGGAGGCCCTGCTACGGCGTTGGGGTGGGGACGGAGTGTGGCCCCACGAGGAGACCGCCCGCCGTTACCGGCTCGCCATGCAGATTCCGGGTGTCGCCCACAGCTCGCTGGAGTACTACCGCTGGGCGTTCCGGTCGGTGCCGCGCCCGGACGGCACCGCGTGGGCGGGGGCGATGCGGCACCCGGTCACCGTCCCCACGTTGCAGCTGCACGGCTTGCGGGACCCCTACTGGCCGGCCGAGCTCGCCCGCGCGAGCAGCCGCTGGGTGGACGCCGAGTACGAGTGGCACGGGCTGGAGGCCGCCGGCCACTACCCGCAGGAGCAGGCGCCCGAGCTGGTCACTGCGCACATTGCCCGGTGGGCCGGCGCCCCCCACGGCAGCCGGACCGCGCCGGAGCTCGACCGTGCGTGACCGCGGCGCCGACGGCCGCCCCCGCAACGCGAGGCCGCGGGACGCCACCGGTCGTCCGTTGCCTTTCGGGCAGCCGGGGATCGAGCGCATCCCCGACGATCTGGTGCTGCCACCGGCCGAGACCTTGAGCCAAGCCGAGCGCTACCTCGCCGCGGACCAGCCGTTCCTCGCCCACGAGTTGCTGGAAGGCGCCTGGAAGGCATCGCCGCCGGACGAGCGCGACCTGTGGCAGGGGCTGGCACAGGTCGCCGTCGGGCTCACACACCTGCAGCGCGGGAACGCCCGGGGAGCCGTCACGCTGCTGCGCCGCGGTGCGGACCGGATGGCTCCGTACGCGGAAGCGCCCCCGCACGACATCGACGTGGCGGCCGTGAGCGCGCGGGCGCGCGACCTCGCCAGCCGGGCCGCACAGGGCGGGCCGGATAAGGCGGACGCAGCCGAGCTGCGGCTGACACTGCGGCGCGGAGACGATCCCGTGATCTCCAGCGGCGCGACCGACTGACCTGATGACGGCTGATCCGATGAGGGCCCTGCACGTCGCCTTCTACCGGAACATGAACGTGGGCCACGCCCGAAGCCCCACGCGTAGTCAGCTGGAGGGTGCGTTCCGCGCGGCCGGCGCCGACAGCGTCCGGTCCTTCCAGACCAACGGGACCGTCGTGTTCAGCGCGGGCGGCGATCAGCCTGATGCGCTGGTGAGCTGGGCGGCCCCGCTGCTGGCAGAGCAGTCCGGGTACGCGGAGGCGGTGTTCGTTCGTCGGCTCGATGCCCTTTCGGCGGCGCTCGCGCGCCAGCCCTTTCCGGCGGTCCGCGACGAGCGCACCTACCGGAGACGTTCACGTTCTACGACGGCGGTAAGGCACCGGAGCTCGACCTGCCGTGGACGTGTCCGCGGGGAGACATCAACGTCCTGGAGGTACACGAGGACTACGCGCTGAGCGTGGTCCGCAAGACGGGCACCACGGCTGGAAGCCCCACGGCCGTGATGGAGCTCCTGCTCGGCCTTCCGGCCACCACGCGAACCCTCGGCACCATCGAACGCCTGGTGAAAGCCTGCGGCTGAGCTCCTGGCCGGAGGGTCGTGCCATGACGGCCCGCACGCGGACGCTAGTCGCAGCCCCGCGTGCTTACCGCGGACTTCGACTCCGCCCCGGCGTTGGCGGCGGACGACACCTCCCGGGCGGTCAGGACGTATCCGGTGGCCGCGTCGCCCACGCCGGCGGCGAACACCACCCCGTAGACGGTGCCGTCCGGGGCGAGCAGCGGCCCGCCGGAGTTGCCCGGCCGGACCTGGGAGCGCACCGAGTAGACCTGCCGGGTCACTATCTGCGTGTGGTAGATGTCCGGGCCGCGCGCCGGGAACATGGCCCGGATCCTGGCCGGCACGGTGGTGTACGGCCCGCCGCCCGGGTAGCCGGCCACGATGGCATCGGCACCGGCCGCGGCAGGCCCCCGAAACCGCAGCACCGGCGCCTCGAGGTCAGGCACGTACAGCACGGCGACGTCCCGGTCCGGGTCATAGACCACCACCCGCGCGTCCAGTGGCCGGGCGCTGCCGGGCACCACGACCTGCGGCCGCCGGACGCCGGCGAGCACGTGCGCGTTGGTCATGACCCGGCGCGGGGCGTAGACGAAACCGCTGCCGACGTTGGACTGCGCGCACGACGGGGCCACCCCGAGCACCCGAACCACCGACCGCGACGCCTGTCGCACCGCCGGCGTGACGGCGGCACCCGCGTCGGGCGGGTCCACCGGCACGATCCGTTCCGCGCCGAGGCCCCCGAACGCGGTGCCGAGCCCCTCGCGGTCGATCAGCCGTCGAAAGGCGGGGAACCAGGTGGAGGCTGCGTCCGGCATCGCGTCGTCGACGGCGCTGAGCACCGCGGAGCGCTGCACCTGCCGCGCCGCCTGGGTCAGCGGGGACTGCACGAGCGCCGTGCCGGCCAACCAGGCCAGCAGCAGCAGAACCAGCACGCTGACCACCGCCCCGCTGCCGGCGTCGACGGCGCGGGCCGACGAGCCCGGCAGCTTGCGACGCACCGCCGAGCCGGCCGCCGTACCGAGCGCCGATCCGACGACGGCCCCCACGACGATGGCGACCAGGCCGAGGACTGCGGAGTTGCGCCCGGGTAGGTAGTTCTCCGCCAGTTCGGGGGCGAAGTGGGCGGCTGCCGCGATGCCCGCGCACAGGCCGGCCAGCGACAAGACGCCGACCACCAGGCCCCGCCGGTACCCCGAGACGCCCACCACGGCCGCTGAAAGCAGCAGGACCGCGTCGACCGGCGCGAACGTCATGGCCGCACCGGCCGCCGGCGGTCCGACCGAGCCGGCGGGAATGGCCCGAATGGCCCGAATGGCCCGACCAAAGCGATCACGAGGTCACGACCAGCCGCCCCGTCATGCCGGCTCCGGCGTGGTAGCTGCAGACGAACTCATAGCTGCCGGGCTGCGGGACGTCGAAGATCGCACGGCGGCTGGCACCCGACGGTGTGTGCGGCACCGAGGCGGCGAACCGGGGAAAGTTCAGGTCGTGCGGCGTCGTGCCGGTGGTGCGCAGTTCGATCTCGACGCGCCCGGTGCGCGCGTGCACCACCGCCGGCCGGAACCGGAACGTGTCGTCGCCATCGATGCGGACCCGCTGCACACCGTCCGCACCGGGCGAAGCGGTCACCTCGACCGGCTGCGTGCCCGCTGATCCGGAACCGGCGGCCGGGCGCTCCCCGTCCGACCCACTGCATGCGGCCGTTGTTCCCAGGATTCCCGCGAGCAGGGCCGGCAGCACCGCCCACCTCGAACGGCCGCCCGGTCGGCGGGTCGTCATGACGCCGCGGACGGCAGGACGTCCGGGGGCACGGCGCTGTGCCGCTCGCGATCCCACGGGCGCTCCCAGCCGCCGAGCTGCAACAACTTGTCGATCAGTCCGCCGGTGAACCCCCACACCCGCATGCCACGGACGTCGAAGGCTACGCCGACGTAACCGCTCGGATGCCGGACGGTCAGCCGGTTCGCGGGATCCGCCAGCTCGGCGATCGGTACCCGCGCCACGGCGGCGACCTCCCCCGGATCCACGGCCGCAACCGGGGACGGCTTTGCCCACCACGCCAGCACGGGCACGACGATGAAGCCACTGGGCGGCAGCCACAGTTCGGGCAGGGTGGCGAGGACCTCGACGCCGGAGGGGTCCAGGCCGGTCTCCTCCTGCGCCTCGCGCAGCGCCGCGGCCACCACGGAGTCGTCGGTGGGGTCCACCGCGCCACCGGGAAAGGCCGGCTGACCGGCGTGCGAGCGCATCACGGCGCTGCGCTCGATCAGCAGCAGATCGGGGCCGTCCGGGCCCTCGCCGAACAGCACCAGCACCGCCGACAGCCGGCCCTGCTCCGGGGTGTCGAAGCGGGACAGCTCCCGGGCCTGCACGGTGGCGCTGGCAGCCAGCAGCCGGTCGAGCCAGACCGGAGCCGTCACAGCCGCACCTTCAGATGCGTGGCGGTCAGCTGCCGGAGCTCCGCGGCGGAGGTGATCTCGCCCAGCTCGCGGTGCACGATGCGCCCGGAGGCGTCCACGAAGTACGTGGTCGGCGGACCGACCAGGCGCAGGGCCGGCCGGCTGTCGCCGCTCTCGTCGTACACCGAGGGGAAGCGCACGCCCCATTGTGCCGCCGCGCCGAGCAGTTCCGCCCGTCCGTCCAGGATGCCGAGCCCGAGCACGTGCAGTCGGCCATCGGCCTGCTGGTGCAGGTCGCTGAGCAGCGGCATCTCACGCACGCAGTTGGTGCACCAGCCGGCCCACACGTTGACCAGCATCGGGGTTCCCCGCACCGCCGACAGGCGCACCGGGGGCCCCTCGCCGACGCAGGGCAGCTCCATGTCGGGCAGGCCACCAGGCACCGGTCGGGGGTCGCCGGTCGCGGCGGGACACGGCGGTAGCGCCGCCCGCTGCACCAGCTGCGACATCGCGGGTCGCTTCGGCAGCACGAAGTCGTCGTCCCCGGCGGTCGGGTCGGTTCCCGGCCCGGCGCAACCGGCGGTCAACGCAGCCGAAGCCAGCAGGGCCAGCAGCAGGGCCGTCCGGGCTGGCTGCGCCCTTCTCCGGCGAAACATCGGGCGCGTCACGGCAGCTCGTCCCCGGACGGCGGCTCGACAGTTGCGGCCAAGGGGACCCCGGCAACGGCCTCGAGGCTCCCGGCAGTGCCGGCCGCCTCCCTGGCCGCGTCAGCTGTCTGCGCCGCCGTCAGCGTCTTCACCAGCTTGCGGGCGGTCTCCGGATCGGTGGGGCCGGCCCCGTACGACGGGCACAGCCTCGCGATACCGCACGCGCCGCACGCCGGCCGGCGGGCATGGCAGATCCGCCGCCCGTGGAAGATCGCGCGGTGCGAGAACGGTGTCCACAGTGCACGCGGCAGCAGCGCGCCGATGTCCTGCTCGACCCGCACGGGATCGTCCTCGGCGGTCCACCCAAAACGCCGGGACAGCCGCCCGACGTGGGTGTCGACGGTGATTCCCGGCTTGCCGAAGGCGTCGCCGAGGACCACGTTCGCGGTCTTGCGCCCCACGCCAGGAAGGGTGACCAGCTCCTCCAGGGTGCCGGGCACCTCACCATCGAACCGTTCCACCAGGGCCGCACCCAGGCCGATAAGGCTGCTCGTCTTGGCCCGGAAGAACCCGGTCGGCCGCAGCAGCTCCTCCAGCTCCTCGCGGTCGGCGGTGGCGTAGGCAGCGGCGTCCGGATAGCGACGGAACAGCTCGGGGGTCACCGCGTTCACCCGCACGTCGGTGGTCTGGGCCGACAGAATCGTGGCCACCAGCAGCTCCAGCGGCGAGGAGAACCGCAGCTCGCACGCCGCGTCCGGATGCAGCTCCCCGAGCGTCCGCGCGATGCGTCGCGCACGGCGGGTAAGCGCCAGCGGCGTCTCGGCAGACTGCCGCGGTGCTGGCATCTGCCCCTGCCTGGCTGGCACGCAGATCAGCGTACGTCCGTGCGGAGGCGCTGACCCGACCGGGTGAGGACCGGTCTGCGGACGGGTGACGGCTCTCAAGAGGTTGCGGGCAGGGGTCGAATCCCAGGTGAGCGTCAATATTGCGTTTCCACGGATGGGATATCGCGGCATGGTTGCCACAACTCGTAATACACGACTGCCCGAAACCGGGTTCGCGCCTGAGCCTGCCGGCGTGCCCGCCAGGCGCCCGGCCGTGCCGGAGCCGCGCCGGGGCCGGCCGACGCCCCGGGCGACCGCCGTGCGGAGCGCTGAGCTGGCGCACCTGGACATGCGTGCGCTGCGGACCTACCGGGACGCCCTCAACGAGGAGGAGCGCAAGGTCTCCTACTGGCGCCGGATCATGCAGGCGCGGCTGGACATCGTGGTGGCCGGCTTCGACCCCGATCGCGGCCGGGCGAGTAGCCGGTTGGGCGAGGTGCTCGCGGACGAGAAGGTGCAGCGCGGCCGGCAGGTGCTGCTCTCCCTGGCTCCGCCGGATCCAATGGAGCAGGACATTCCGCACCTGCCGCAGCTGCAGGCGTTGTGGAATCGGCCGTGGGATCCGGCCGACGGGGCGGCGAACGACCAACTGGTCACCGAGCTGCGCTCCGCCGAGCGGGCGCTGTCGGACTACCGCAACGCCGTGCACCGGCGCATTGCCACCGCCACGGACGAAATGATCGCCCGATACAAGGAGGATCCGTCCGGTTGCCTGAGCGTGCTGCCGCTCACCGCTCCGGTGCGGCCGCGGACAAATCGCCGGACATAGTCCCCGACGACACGCCGGACATAGTCCGCGACGACACGCCGGGGGCAGTCGCAAGGGGACCGTCAGCGCGGCATCTGGGACCATGGAGCGCATCATGCTGCTCGCGCTGCTCACGCTGCTGTTTCCCCTCGCTCTGATGGCACTCATGCTGGGCATGGAGCGCGTGGAGCGGCGGCTGTTCCCGAAGGCGGAGCCACGTCCGGCGGGCACCTCTGCCGCGGCGGCAGGCCCCGCGGCGTCCGCGGCGGTCACTCCCTATGCTGAAGATCCCGTGGACGACCACCAACGGGACCTCGCTGAAGCGCTCGACAACTGACGTCAGCGGCTGGTCCGGTCGACTTGGCCGGAATCCCGCGGGTCGGAAGGAGAGCCGTGGATCCGGTGCTGGCTCAGGTGCCGCTGTTCGCCGCGCTGGACGCAGACGCCGCGTCTGCGCTGGCCGCGGCGGTCACCCGGCGGACGGTCCCCCGTGGCCACGTGATCTTCCGCGAGGGCGTCCAGGGCAACCGGCTCTTCGTCGTGCTCGCCGGCAAGGCGAAGATGTCCCGGCGGTCCGTGGACGGCCGGGAGAACATGCTGGCCGTCGTCGGCCCCGGTGACATGCTCGGCGAGCTGTCGCTGTTCGATCCGGGCCCCCGCTCGGCGACGGCGACGACGCTGACGCCGGCCGAGCTGGCGTCGCTGGACAACGACGACCTGCGTCCCTGGCTCAGCGAGCACCCCGAGGTGGCCCAGCAGCTGCTGGCCACGCTGGCACGGCGGCTGCGGCGACAGAACGAGGCTATGGCCGACCTGGTGTTCACCGATGTACCCGGACGCGTGGCGAAGGCGCTGCTCAACCTGGCGGACCGGTGGGGGACGCAGGACCCGTCCGGAATCCGGGTGACGCACGACCTCACCCAGGAGGAGCTCGCCCAACTCGTCGGCGCCTCCCGCGAGACGGTGAACAAGGCGCTGTCGGAGTTCGTCGGACGCGGCTGGCTGCGCGTCGAGGGGCGGACCGTCGTGCTGCTCGATCAGGAGCGCCTGGCCCGCCGGGCGAGATGACCCCGAGGCACTGCCGGAACGGGCCCGGTTCGACGGTGCCCGCCAGCCGGCGCCTGTACGTCAGCCGACCGGACGGCCGAGGTACTCCAGCTGCGCCCGGACGCTGAGCTCCGCGGCGCCGAACAACGCCGGATCGAGATCGGCATACACGGTGCGCACCACGTCCGCGGCGGTCCGGGCGCCCGCCTCGCAGGCGGCCCGCACCTGCTCCAGCCGCTGCGCGCGGTGGTGCAGGTACTCGTCCACCCTGCGCAGTGCGTCGCGGACCACCGGTCCGTGGCCCGGCAGAATCACCGGCTGCGTTCCCGCCGCCGCGTTCCGCTCGAGAAGTTCGCGCAGCATGCGCAGGGAGTGCAGGTAGTCCGCCAGCGATCCGTCTGGATGTGCGACCACGGCGGTGCCCCGGCCGAGCACCGTGTCACCGGTGAGCATGGCTCCGTCCGGCAGCAGGAAGGACAGCGAATCGCTGGTGTGCCCCGGCGTGCCGACCACCCGGATCTCCAGCTCGCCGGCCCGCAGCACGTCCCCGTCGTGCAGGCCCTGTCCGCCGCCGATGCGGTGCGCCGGATCGAGGGCCAGCACCGGGGCACCGGTGCGCTCGGCGAAGTCGGCGGCACCTTCGCTGTGGTCCGCGTGCCCATGGGTGAGCAGAATCAACTCCACCCGGGCACCGGCGTCCGCCACGTGGGCCGTGACCGCCGACAGGTGCGCGTCGAGCCGAGGCCCGGGATCGACCACGGCCACCGCAGACGCGCCCGGCAGGCCGAGGATCCAGGTGTTGGTGCCGTCCAGCGTCATCGGTGACGGGTTCGGCGCCAGCAGCAGAGTGGCGTAGTCGGTGATGGGCCCGCTGACCGGCCGACCCGCGTTCTCGGCCGTCATCGCGTGTCCACAGCCGTCATCCCGCGTCCGCGTAGCCGGCGTCCCCAGGCAGCAGCAGCCGCGGTTCGCCGCCCGCGCCGGGCACCACCCGCGGCAGCACCGGGGAGATGCGGCGGGCGGAGCCGGCCTCCAGCACCTCCGCCACGCTGCCGAAACCGGCCAGCTCGGCGAGGGTGAAGGCGGTGGGAGGCAGCATCTGCACCTCGCCTCGCGCCTTGCCGTCCAGCGCGGACGCCGGCGTGGCCCACAGCACCCGGTCGGCCTCACCGCCCACGTCGCGGGTCAGTTGCCCGGCGGGGAGCGCGGCCACGAAGAAGCGCGTGTCGAACCGGCGGGCGGAGATCTCCGGAGTGATCCAGTGCGCCCAGGGGCGGAGCAGATCCGCCCGCAGCACCAAGCGTCGCGCCGAGAGCAGGGACGAGATCGACAGCTCGCCGCTGAGCAGCGCCAGCCGGTCGGCCTCCCAGCCGTCGGAGGTGGTGTCAGCGACCACCTCGTCCGCCGACGGGCCGGCGAGCAGCACCCCCGACTCCTCGAACGTCTCCCGGACGGCGGCACAGACCAGCGCCCGGGCCGATCCGAGATCAGCCGACAGCGGCCCGGTCAGCGCATCGGGGTCCGGCCCGACCCACAGGTCGGGTGGCAGATCGGCGTCGCGTGGGTCCACCGACCCGCCGGGGAAGACGTACATGCCGGCGGCGAACGCCATGGTGGCCACCCGCCGCAGCAGGTACGCCTCCGGCCCGCCGGGCGCGTCCCGCAGCAGGACCACGGTCGCCGACGGGCGCGGAGCAGCGGGCGGGGCACCGACGGCCGGCGCGGGACCGGAGCGCCGAAGGTGCTCGACCGACTCGGCGCTCATCTGCCGCAGATCGTGCCCGTCGGTCATGCCTGGCCGGCTCCCGCGGCGGGACGCACCTGCACGACCAACTCCACCTCGACCGGCGCGTCCAGCGGCAGCGAAGCCACGCCGACCGCGCTGCGGGCATGACGTCCCGCCTCGCCAAAGATGCTGCCCAGCAGATCACTTGCCCCATTGATCACGCCGGGATGCGCGGAGAAGCCGGGATCGCAGGCCACGAACCCGACGACCTTGACCACGCGCTCCACCGCGTCCAGCGTGCCGATCTCCGCGCGAATGGCCGCGAGTGCGTTCAGCGCGCACTGCGCGGCCAGCTCCCGCGCCGTGTCCGGATCGACGGCTCCCTCCCCGGCGCCCACCTTGCCGGTCGCCGGCAGCCGCCCATCGCGCATCGGCAGCTGCCCGGAGGTCCAGACGAGGTCGCCTACCCGCAGGGCGGGCACGTAGGAGCCGACCGGCGCGACGACGTCCGGCAGCGACAGCCCCAGCTCGGCGAGCCGGCGATCAACGCCGCCCGGCCCGGCCGGGTCGGCGTCGCTCACGCCTTCGGGCGCTTGAGGTAGGCGACCAGCTGCTCCGGATTCGGGCCGGGCACCACGGAGACGAGCTCGTACCCGTCCTCACCCCAGTTGTCCAAGATCTGCTTGGTCGCGTGCACCAGCAGCGGCACGGTGGCGTACTCCCATTTCTGCATGGCGGCGAGCCTATCGACCGATCAGGTGCCGGAGCCGGACGCGGGCACGGTTGCGGGCGGCACAGCAACGGGAGGAACGGAGACGGGAGGAATCGACACCGGCGGGATCGCCACCCGCGGAATGGCGGTCGGCGGCAGGGACAGCGTCTCGTCGTCGCCAGTTGCCTGACCGTCGCCGGTGGCTCGGTCGCCGCCTGCCTGACCGTCGGGCGAGCCTGCGTCGCCGGGGAAGCCGCCCTCCGGAGCACCGGCCCGCGCGGCCGCCACCGACGCTGCGGACGCGGCCTGCGCGGCGGAGTCGCCACCCGCCGCCCGCTCGAAGAACCGCAGCACCTCGACCGGGAACGGCATCACCAGCGTGCTGTTCTTCTCCGCCGCCACGTCGACGACGGTCTGCAGCAGGCGCAGTTGCAGTGCGGACGGGTCGGCCGACATCGCCCGAGCCGCCTCGGCGAGCTTGCGGGAGGCCTGGAACTCACCGTCGGCCGCGATCACCCGGGCACGACGCTCACGCTCCGCCTCGGCCTGCCGGGACATCGACCGCTTCATCGACTCCGGCAGGGCCACGTCCTTGATCTCGACCCGCTCGATCTTGATGCCCCAGGGACCCTCGGTCGGCTCGTCGATGATCTGCTTGAGCTCGGCGTTGATCTGCTCGCGATCCGAGAGCAGCTGGTCCAGATCGCTGCGCCCGATGACGGCCCGCAACGAGGTCTGCGAGACCTGGGACACGGCGTACAGATAGTTCTGCACGTTGACCACAGCTTTGATCGGATCGATCACCCGGAAGTAGACGACCGCATCCACCCTCACCGTGACGTTGTCCCGGGTGATGCCGTCCTGACCCGGCACACCCATCGTCACGATCTGCATGTTGACCTTCTGCATGCGATCGATCACCGGGATGATCAGCGTCAGCCCGGGCTCCCGGACCGAGTGCTGCACCTTGCCGAGCCGGAAGACGACGGCCTTCTCGTACTGCTGCACCACCCGGATACCGGTGGCCAGCAGGAAACCGATGAGCACGACCAGCACAATGATCAGAACTAAGCCGATGTCCATGCTCGCTCCTTCGCCGGGCACCGCGCGTGCGGTGCGCCTCCGATCCAGCTTCTCAGCGGATCGCCCGATAGGCGAGAGGCCTATCGCGGACGGGGCTGGGAGTTCCCAGCCGGTGCGCTGGGCGCCCCGCCGTTACGCTTCCGGGGTGGGCGACTTCGACGGAGCACGGCTACATGTCGTGACCGGCAAGGGCGGCACCGGCAAGACCACGGTCGCCGCGGCCCTCGCCATCGCGCTGGCCTCCCGGGGCAAGCGGGTGCTGCTCACCGAGGTCGAGGGCCGCCAAGGGCTGGCGCAGCTGTTCGACGTGCCGCCGCTGCCCTACGAGGAGCGACCGCTCGCCGTCGCGCCCGGGCACGGTGACGTGTACGGGCTCGCCGTCGACGCCGAAGAGGCCTTGCTCGACTACCTCGAGATGTTCTACAACCTGCGCCGGGCCGGACGGACACTCAAGCGACTGGGTGCCATCGACTTCGCCACGACCATCGCGCCAGGCCTGCGTGACGTGCTGCTGACGGGGAAGATCAAGGAAGCCGTCGCCCGGCGCAAGCTGGACGGCACGCCGCACTACGACGCCGTCGTGCTCGACGCACCGCCCACCGGCCGGATCGGTCGCTTTCTCAACGTCAACAGCGCGGTGGCCGGCCTTGCCCGGGTCGGACCGATCCACGGCCAGGCGGAGGGCGTGATGACGCTGCTGCGCTCGGAGCGGACCAGAGTTCACCTGGTGACCGTGCTCGAGGAGATGCCGGTGCAGGAGACCGTGGATGGAGTGGCGGAGCTGAGCGCCCTTGGCCTGCCGGTCGGCGGGGTGGTGGTGAACCTGGTGCGCGAGCCGCTGCTGGCTGCCGAGGACCTGGAGCGGGCCCGCACCGGGAGCCTGGACCCCCTCGACATCGCGCTGGGGCTCAAGAGCGCCGGCATCGAGGCGGCGGACCCGGTCGCCGCCCAGCTGGTCACCGAGGCGGCCGACCACGCCGTCCGCATCTCGCTGGAGGAGCAACAGCGAGACGTACTCTCCCGGCTGCAGCTGCCGTCCTACGAGCTGCCGCAGCAGCCGGAGGCCATCGACCTGGGGTGCCTGTACGTGCTGGCCGAGCTGCTGCAGGAACAGGGCATGGCATGACGCCGCCGTCCCGGGTCGCACCGACCCCGGCGCACGAGTCGCCCACGCTGGATCTGGACCCGGTGCTGGACTCGGCCGAGATCCTGGTCTGCTGCGGCGCGGGAGGCGTCGGCAAGACCACGACCGCCGCGGCCCTGGCGCTGCGCGCCGCCGAGCGCGGACGCAAGGTAGTGGTGCTCACCATCGACCCCGCCCGGCGCCTGGCGCAGTCGCTCGGGCTGACCGAGCTGGACAACGTTCCGCGCCGGGTAGCGGGCATCGACGCGGCCGCCGGGGGCGAGCTGCTGGCGATGATGCTCGACATGAAGCGCACGTTCGACGAGGTCGTCGAAGCGCACGCGGATCCGGCGCGCGCGGCGCAGATCATGGCCAACCCCTTCTACCAGGCCCTGTCCTCCAGCTTCGCCGGCACGCAGGAGTACATGGCGATGGAGAAGCTCGGCCAGCTGCGCGAGCAGGGACGCCGCACCGGAGCCTGGGATCTCGTCGTCGTGGACACGCCGCCCACCCGATCGGCCCTGGACTTCCTGGACGCTCCGCAGCACCTGGCCACCTTCCTGGACGGCCGGTTGCTCCGGGTGCTGCTGGCGCCGGCCAAGGCGGGCGGCAGGGCGTACGCCAAGGTGCTGACCGCCGGGGTGGGCGTCTTCACCGGCATCCTCACCAGGATCATCGGTGCGCAGGTGCTCCGGGACCTCAGCGCCTTCATCGCCTCCCTGGAGACGATGTTCGGCGGGTTCCGCGAGCGCGCGGACGCCACGTACCGGCTGCTGAAGGCGCCGGGCACCGCGTTCGTCGTCGTGGCCGCCCCGGAGGGCGACGCGCTGCGGGAGGCGTCGTTCTTCGTCGAGCGGCTGGACAAGGAGACGATGCCGCTGGCCGGGCTGGTGCTCAACCGGGTGCACCGGCTGCACGCATCAAGCTTGAGATCGGAGCGCAGCCTGGCCGCTGCCGAGGCGCTGGACGAGCGCGGGGAGCACCCGCTGGCCGCGGCCGTGCTGCGGCTGCACGCCGAGCGGGCCGCTCAGGTGGCTCGGGAGCGGCGGCTGCGGAGCCGGTTCACCGCCGCGCATCCGTCCGTGCCGATCGCCGAGATCTCCGCTCGCAGTGGCGACGTGCACGATTTGGCCGGGCTGCGGGCGGTCGGCAACGATCTGGCGCCTGCGCAGCCAGCTGCGGCCGAGGCGCCGGTCGGGGCCGAGGCGGAGGTGGGGGCATGACCACGGCCACCCGTCGCCGGCGTCGCCGGCTGCCCCGGATGAGCTTTGCGGAGCTGATCGTGGCCTCGGTCCTCACGACGGTCGTGCTGGGCGCGGTGCTGGTCGTCTTTCCCTGGCTGATCCAGGACGGCGCACACGCGCTGTTGATAGTGCTGGCCGGCGTGGTAGGCCTGCTCGCCTCGCTGCTGCTGCCGTGCTTCGTGCTCGCCGCCTACGCGGTGCGCGACACCGCGCGCAAAGCGAAAGCACGCGACGCGGGCGTCCCTCCCGCGAGCTGACGCCGGCGGGTGGCCCTTGGGAACTGACCGGTAACGCGGTGCGGCGTCAGCCGGCCTTCTGCATCGGCACGCGGCCGGTGGTCTCGAACTCCTGGCGGGCGGTCTCCAGCAGCTGGCGCCAGGACGTGACGTTGGGGCGGCGGCGCAGCAGCGCGCGGCGCTCGCGCTCGGTCATTCCGCCCCACACACCGAACTCGACCTGGTTGTCCAGCGCGTCAGCGAGGCACTCGGTGCGCACCGGGCAGCCACTGCAGACGGTCTTGGCGCGGTTCTGCGCGGCGCCCTGGACGAACAGCTCGTCGGGGTCGCCAGTGCGACAGGCCGCCCGAACGCTCCAGTCCGTTGACCCCATGCTGTGCTCCTCCCGAGTGGTCGACGCCCGAAGGGCTCCGAACCGGCTCGCACCGTGTGTGCTCACGGTACGAACGAACGCTTTGCGCCGTCAGGCTTCTTTCGGCCCATTTCACGTAGCCCTTTAGGATGATTGGGCCACTACTGCCGAGGGCACGTACGCTGTTCGGGTGACGTTTCCCCGCTCCGGCGGCCCGCTCAGCGGCGCCAGCCGAGGCACCCGCGTGCTGCAACTGCTCGGTGTGTGCCTCGCTGCCGGCCTGCTCGTGGCCGGCGCTTCCCTTCCGGTCATCGGCGGGGTCGGCCTGGTGGCCAAGAGCAGTGCCGACTCCTTCTCCGACCTGCCGAGCGAGCTGCGGATCACCCCGCTGAAGCAGCGCTCGCAGGTGCTCGCCGCCGACGGTTCGGTGCTTGCGTACTTCTACGCGCACGACCGCCGGGAAGTGAAGCTCACCCAGGTCGCCGAGTCGATGCGCAAGGCCGTCGTCGCCATCGAGGACTCGCGGTTCTACCGGCACAACGGTGTCGACTTCGAGGGCACCGGCCGCGCCATGGTCGAGAACCTCAAGGCCGGCGCCGTCGTGCAGGGCGGTTCCACGATCACGCAGCAGTACGTGAAGAACGTGCTGCTGAACAGCGCCAAGACGCCGGCGGAGGTCGAGGCGGCCACCGCGCAGGACCCGGTGCGCAAGTTGCGCGAGGCACGCTTCGCCATGGCACTGGAGCAGCGCCTGACCAAAGATCAGATTCTTGAGCGGTACCTGAACATCGCGTACTTCGGGTCGTCGGCCTACGGCGTCGAGACCGCCTCCCAACGCTTCTTCTCCGTTCCGGCCAGCCGGCTCAATTTGCAGCAGTCGGCGACGCTTGCCGGACTGGTCCGCAACCCATTCGGATACGACCCGACGAGGCGGCCGGAACAGGCACTCGCCCGGCGCACCCTCGTGCTGAACCGCATGCTGGCCACGGGTGCCATCACCGCAGAGCAGCACGCCGCCGCGGTGAAGTCGCCGCTCGGCCTGAAGATCAGCAAGACGAACAACGGCTGCGACGCCGCGAGTGCGCCGTTCTTCTGCGATCTGGTGGTACGAGAGATCAGGAACAACCCGGCATTCGGCAAGACCTCGGAGGACCGGGCCGCCCTGTTGAACAGCGGCGGCCTGACCATCCGCACCTCCCTCGACCGCAAGGTCCAGACGGCGGCGCAGCAGGCCATCGACTCCACCGTGCCGCGTCACGAAGAAGAGGCTGCGGTGATCAACATGGTGGAGCCCGGTACCGGCCAGATCAAGGCCATGGCGGTCAACCGCAACATGGGCGCGGACAACCCGAAGCGCCGGCCGGGGGATCCCCGAGCGACACGGCTCAACTTGGCCACCGGTGGTTCCACGGGCGTGCAGTCCGGCTCAACCTTCAAGGTCTTCACCCTGGCGGCCGCGCTGCAGCAGGGACTGCCACTCTCTCTCGCCATCAACTCGCCGAACAGGTACATGTCCACCGCTTTCCCAAGCGCCAACCCCTTCCCCTATCCGGTGCGCAACGCCGCCGACAGCGAGAACGGCGTCTTCAACATGCGCGACGCCACCGAGTTGTCGGTGAACACGTACTACATCCAGCTGCTGGAGAGAGTAGGCATCGACCGCGTCAGGGATCTTGCGGCTGCCATGGGCGTTCGAGACCTGTCGGACAACGACGGCGAGGTCGGCATCAACAGAAATCCGTCCCTCACGCTCGGAACGGAGGAGATCAGCCCGCTGGACCTGGCCGCGGCCTACGCGGTCTTCCCGGCACAGGGCACGTACTGCGCCCCGCACGCGATCGTGGCCGTCACCGATCCGGCCGGCCGCAAGTACGCGGCCGGAGCCCCGCGCTGCAAGAAGGTGCTGGACGAGGGGGTCGCCAACACCGTCACCGACGTTCTCACCGGCGTCATCGAGCGAGGCACGGCGCAGCGCAACGGTCAGATCGGGCGACCGGCCGCCGGAAAGACCGGCACGGCGCAGGAGTACCGGGCAGCCCTATTTGCCGGTTACACGCCACAACTGTCGGCTGCTGTCTGGATGGGCGATCCACGGGGCGCTGCCAAGCACAAGCTGAGGAATGTCACCGTGAACGGCCAGTTGGACGCGCGCGTGTTCGGCGGAGACTTCCCCACCCAGATTTGGGCGAAGGCCATGCGTGGCGCCCACGACGGCGTGCCCGTGAAGGACTTCCCCCAGCCGGAGGCCGACATCATGCACGGCGACGTGGTCAACGTGCCAGACGTCGACGGCCTCTCCGTCGGCGCCGCTCGATCCATCCTCGAGCAGCGTGGCTTCACCCCGGTCATGCGAATCAAGCCGGTGTACGACTCCGCTGCCGACGGCCGGGTGGCCTACACCGACCCGGGTGCGGGAGCCGGCCTGCCGCAGGGGAACGCCGTCTACATACACGTGAGCAACGGTCAGCCGGTCTCGCCCCCGCCGGCGCTGACAGTCACCAAACCGAAGCCCAAGCCGTCCGCGGCGGCGCCCAGGCGGTCTCCGCCGAAGCCCGGCAAGCCCCCGAAGGCGCCCAAGCCGGGCTGATCGGACAGCCTGGCGGGGGAGTAGTAGCCGGCGTCAGCCGGCGATCTGGCGCCGGACCTCGGCCGCCACCCGGCCACCCTCGGCCAGACCCGCGACCTGCGGCTTGACGATCTTCATGACGGCTCCCATGGCACCTGGGCCGTTCGCGCCGGCCGAGGCCACCGCCGCCCGCACGATGTCGGCGAGCTCGCCGTCGCCCAACTGACGCGGTAGGTAGCCCGCGAGTACCTGCTCCTCGGCGCGCTCCCGGTCGGCGAGTTCCGGCCGTTCCGCGTCCGTGAACGCCTGCGCCGACTCGCGCCGCTTCTTCGCCTCCCGGGCCACGACGGTGAGCACCTCGTCGTCGGTGAGCTCGCGGGCGGCCTTGCCCGACACCTCCTCCATCGTGATCGCCGCCAGCGTCATGCGGAGCGTCGATGTGCGCAGCTCGTCGCGGGCCTTGAGGGCAGCGGTCAGATCGTCGTGTAGCCGGGACTTGAGCTCTTTGCTGGGCGCGCCGGTCGAGGAGGACATAACGCCCAGGGTAGGCCGCCGTGCCACGGGGCGGCTCTGTCACGATGGGGCCCATGCGTACGAGCCTTGCTGTTCCGCTCAGCGCCGCTGCAGCCGGAGCGGCCGTGGTCGGTTACGGGGCAGGCTACGAAGTGCGGTCGTTCCGTCTGCGGACCGCCGTGGTGCCCGTCCTGCCGGCGGGCGCGGCGCCGGTGCGGGTGCTGCACATCTCCGACATGCACCTGAGCCCGCTCCAGCGGCGCAAGCAGGAATGGGTGCGGGCGCTCGACCGGCTCGACCCGGATCTCGTGATCAACACGGGCGACACCCTCTCGCACGCCGAGGCGCTGGGAGAGCTGAAGTACGCCCTCGGTCCGCTGCTGGAGCGTCCCGGCGCTTTCGTGCTCGGCTCCAACGACCGGTACGCCCCCATTCCGAAGAACCCGGCCCGCTACCTGCTGACCGACACCGGCATGCGGAAGCTCGGCCCCGGGCTGCCGTGGCAGTCGGCCCGGGACGCCATGGCCGCGCACGGCTGGGTCGACCTGACCAACGCCGAGGGCCGGCTGCGCGTCGGCGAGCTCGAGGTCGCCGTGGCCGGCGTGGACGATCCGCACATCGGCCTGGACCGGTACGACGCCATCGCCGGGCCCCTCGACCCGAGCGCCGACCTGCATCTGGGCGTCACACACTCGCCCGAACCCCGCGTTCTCGACCGGTTCGCCGCCGACGGCTACCCGCTGATCTTCGCGGGCCACACCCACGGCGGCCAGCTGCGCGTCCCCTTCTACGGGGCCCTGGTGACGAACTGCGGACTCGATCGGCGCCGGGCCCGGGGGCTGTCCCGTTACGACAGTTCGTGGCTACACGTGTCCGCCGGACTCGGCACCTCGCCCTACGCGCCGGTCCGGATCGCCTGCCCGCCCGAGGCCACACTGCTGACGCTGCTTCCCGTTCGCTAGACTGCCCCCGAAGAAGTCGCGGGATGTGGCGCAGCTTGGTAGCGCGCTTCGTTCGGGACGAAGAGGTCGTGGGTTCGAATCCCGCCATCCCGACTTTTCCGCTGCCCAGGCCGTAGGTGGATTCCGCCCCAGCACCACCGGGCCGAGCGCCCCACCAGGGCAGCTCCACGACGGGTGGGAGGTAGCTGGCAATGGCCCCGGAGACGACGGCTGGCGACACGGCGATTGGCGACGCGGCGGTACCCGGCGGGCAGCCGCAGTTCGAGAATCCGGTCGAGCGGTGGAAGGCCCGCTTCCGAGCTTCCCGCACCTCACTGCCGAGCTGGGCCAAGGACGCACCGCACCGGCAGCTGTTCGTGAGCAACGCCTCCGGCACCTTCGAGCTCTACACCTGGGACCGCGTCACCGGCGCCACCCGCCAGGTCACGGACCGCCCCAACGGCACCTACGCCGGCGCGCTGGACCCGTCCGGGGAGTCGGTGTGGTGGTTCGCCGACACCGACGGCGACGAGTTCGGGGTCTGGATGCGACAGCCGTTCGCCGGGGGCCCGGACGTGCCCGCCACGCCGCTGGAACCGTCGTACCCGGCCGGCCTGTCGCTGCGGCCGGGGCTGGTTGCGGTCGGCCGGTCCACCGATCAGCTGTCCACCGTGCACCTGCTCGCCGACGGCGAGCCGGAGCGCACCGTCTACAGCTCCCCGGAGAACGCCGCCGTGGTGGGCCTGTCCAGGGACGGCACCCTGTTGTGCATCTCGCACAGCGAGCACGGGGATGCGATGAAGCCGGCACTGCGGGTGCTTCGGGTCAGCGACGGCTCCACCGTTGGGGAGCTGTGGGACGGCCCCGGCAAGGGCGTCGACGGTGTCGGCTTCTCCCCTGTCGCCGGCGATCCGCGGGTCCTGGTGGTGCACGAGCGCGAGGGCCAGCGGCGGCCGCTGCTGTGGGACTCGGTGCGCGGCTGCGAGCAGCGGGTGGATCCCGACCTGCCCGGCGAGTTCGACGCCGACTGGTACCCGGACGGCACGGCGCTGCTGCTGCACCACGACCACCGGGGCCGCAGCGAGCTGTACCGGTACCAGATCTCGTCCGGCGAGCTGACCCGCATCGAAACGCCGCCCGGCACGGTGTCGTCCGCGACGGCAAGACCGGACGGCGCGCTCGACTACCTGTGGTCGTCAGCGGCGGCACCGCCCCAGCTGCGGACGCTCGGCAGCACGGCCGACCTGCTGCCGGTCGGCAGGTCCGCGCCGCCGTCCGTGCCGGTGACGGACGTCGACGTGGACGGGCCGGGCGGGCGCATCCACTCCCTCCTGGCGGTGCCCGAAGGGGCCCAGGCCCCGTATCCGGCGGTGTTCCTCGTCCATGGCGGGCCGATGGCGCACGACGGCGACTCGTTCGCTTCCGATCGGGCGGCCTGGGTCGACATGGGGTTCGCGGTGGTGCAGGTGAACTACCGCGGCTCGACCGGCTACGGCGCCCCCTGGCAGGACGCGATCAACGGCCGCCCGGGCCTGACGGAACTCGAGGACCTCGTCGCGGTGCGCCAGCACCTGGTCGACAACGGGACGATCGACCCCGACCGGGTGGCACTCGCCGGCGGCTCGTGGGGCGGGTACCTGACGCTGCTCGGGCTCGGTTGCACGCCTGATCTGTGGGCAGCCGGCGCGGCGTCCGTACCCGTTGCGGACTATGTCGCCGCCTACGAGGACGAGATGGACGCGCTGCAGGCCATCGACCGCTCGCTGTTCGGGGGCTCGCCGGACGAGGTGCCGGAGCGGTACGCCGCCTCATCGCCGATCAGCTACGTCGAACAGGTGCAGGCGCCGGTGCTGGTGCTCGCCGGCGCCAATGACCCCCGTTGCCCCCTGCGGCAGATCGAGAACTACCTCGAGCGACTCGCCCAGTTGGGCAAGCCGCACGAGGTGTACCGGTTCGACGCCGGACACGGGTCCCTCGTGGTCGAGGAGCGGATCCGGCAGATGGAGGCTGAGATCGACTTCGTCCGGGGCCACGTCCCCGCCTGACCTCACCCGCGCAGGAGGCTCGGATGTCGGTCCGCGAGCTGGTGGTGCTCGGGACGGCGTCGCAGGTACCCACCCGGACGCGCAACCACAACGGGTACTTGCTGCGGTTCGACGGCCAGGGCGTGCTGTTCGACCCGGGCGAGGGCACTCAACGTCAGCTGCTGCTCGCCGGGGTGGCTCCCTCGCAGATCACCGCGATCTGCATCACGCACGCCCACGGCGACCACTGCCTCGGGCTGCCCGGCGTGCTGCAGCGGCTCTCGCTCGACGGTGTCCAACGCCCGGTCCCGCTGATCTATCCGGCCGAGGCGGAGCAGTACATCGAACGCCTGCGCTGGGCGTCCGCCTACGACGACCGGCTGGACGTGCGGCCTTACCCCGTCACTGGGGACGGGCCGGTGCTGCAGCTCGGCGAGCCGTCGCTGGAGGCGGCGGCCCTCGACCACCGCGTGCCGGCGTTCGGCTACCGGCTGGTCGAGCCGGACGGGCGCCGCATGCTGCCCGCCCGGCTCGCCGAGGCGGGCCTCGCCGGGCCGGACGTGGCCCGGCTGGTGCGCGAAGGCACCGTCGAGGCGGCGCGAGGGACCGTCCGCGTCGAGGACGTCAGCGAGATCCGGCGCGGACAGCGGTTCGCGTTCGTGATGGACACCGCGCTCTGTGACGGCGCCCGGACGCTCGCCGCGGACGTGGACCTGCTGGTCTGCGAGGCGACGTTCGCCTCAGCGGACGCCGCGCTGGCGGCAAAGTACAAGCACCTCACCGCCCGGCAGGCGGCCGAGATCGCGGCTGGCGCCAACGCCCGCCGGCTGGTCCTCGCCCACTTCTCCCAGCGGTACGGCGACCTGGCGCCGCTGCTGGCCGAGGCGCGCCAGGTGTTCGACGACGTGGTGCTGGCCGAGGACCTCGTGCGGATACCTCTGCCGGCCCGCCGCCCGTGAGGGCTGCTGCCGACGGGACAAGCCCTTGTGCACGACGTGGCGTCAGCCCGGGAACTCCGCCGCGAGCAGCTCCGCGATCTGCGCGGTGTTGAGCGCCGCACCCTTGCGCAGGTTGTCCCCGCACAGGAACAGGTCCAGCGAGTGCGGGTCGTCCAGCGACTGGCGCACGCGGCCGACCCACGTCGGGTCGGTGCCGACGACGTCGGCGGGGGTCGGGAAGCGGTGAGACGCGGGGTCGTCGACGAGCTCCACGCCCGGCGCGTCCGCTAGCACGTCCTGAGCAACGCGCTGCGGCACCTCGTCCCGGAACGTGGCGTGCACCGCCAGGGAGTGCGTCGTGACGACCGGCACCCGCACGCACGTCGCCGAGACCTTCAGCGCAGGCAGCCCCAGGATCTTGCGCGACTCGTTGCGAACCTTCAGCTCCTCCGACGACCAGCCGTCGTCCTTCAGTGACCCCGCCCACGGCACGACGTTGAGCACGAGCGGCGCGGGGAACGGCCCGAGCTCGTCGCCGAGCACCTCGCGGACGTCACCGGCCTGGCTGCCGAGGTCCCGGGACCCGGCAACCTTCTGCAGCTGGTCGTGCAGCGCGTCGATGCCGACCTGCCCGGCACCCGAGGCCGCCTGGTACGAGGCCACCACCAGCGACTCGAGACCGAATCGGCGGTGCAGCGCACCCATCGCCACGATCATGGACAGCGTCGTGCAGTTCGGGTTCGCGATGATCCCGCGCGGCCGCTGCTTCGCCGCATCGGCGTTCACCTCCGGCACGACGAGCGGGACGTCGTCGTCCATC
This sequence comes from Actinomycetota bacterium, assembly GCA_030773415.1. Taxonomy (GTDB): domain Bacteria; phylum Actinomycetota; class Actinomycetes; order JALYNC01; family JALYNC01; genus JALYNC01. Next base: position 2,681 of record JALYNC010000135.1, on the reverse strand, counting down.
CGGAAGGCACCGGAGTTGTCAACCACCACCGCGCCCCGGGACGCCGCCACCGGCGCCCACTCGGCCGAGACCTCGTCGGGCACGTCGAACATCGCCACGTCGACGCCGTCGAACACATCCGCCGAGAGCGCCCGAACCTCGACCTCCTCGCCGCGCACGGGCAGGCGCCGACCGGCGGACCGCGCCGACGCGACGAGCCGGATCTCACCCCACACGTTCTCGCGTTCGGTGAGCAGCTGGCGCATCACCGTGCCGACCGCTCCAGTGGCGCCGACGATGGCCAGGGTGGGTCGGGTGGACGTCATCGGCCTGTTCCTCCGTACACGGTTGCCTGTTGCTCGTCGTCGCCGAGCTCGAACGCCCGGTGCAGCGCCTCGACGGCGGCGGGCAGGTCGTCCTCGCGCACCAGCACCGAGATGCGGATCTCCGACGTTGAAATGATCTCCACGTTGACACCGGCGTCGGCGAGCGCGCCGAAGAACGTCGCCGAGACACCGGGGTGCGAGCGCATTCCCACCCCGATCAGCGACACCTTGCCCACGCCGTCGTCATAGAGCAGCTGCTCGAAGCCGACGAGGTCGCGTACGCGCTCGAGCGCGGCGATGGCGGCGGTGCCGTCGATCTTGGGCAGCGTGAACGAGATGTCCGTGCGGCCGGTGGATGCGGCCGAGACGTTCTGCACGATCATGTCGAGGTTGATGGCGGCGTCGGCCAGCGTGCGGCAGATGGCGGCCACCTCACCGGGCTTGTCCGGCACCCCGACCACGGTGATCTTCGCCTCGCTGCGGTCGTGGGCCACGCCGGAGATGATCGCGGACTCCATGAGCTCCTCTTCCGGAATGTGCATCACCCAGGTGCCCGGGCGCTGGGAGAACGACGAGCGGACGTGGACCGGCATCCCGTACCGCCGGGCGTACTCGACGCATCGCAGCATCAGCACCTTCGCGCCGGCGGCGGCCATCTCCATCATGTCGTCGTAGGAGACGCGGTCCAGCTTGCGGGCGTTGGGCACCAGGCGCGGGTCGGCGGTGTAGACGCCGTCGACATCGGTGTAGATCTCGCACACCTCGGCCCCCAGCGCCGCGGCGAGCGCAACGGCCGTGGTGTCCGAGCCGCCTCGACCCAGCGTGGTGATGTCCTTGGTGTCCTGGCTGACGCCCTGGAACCCGGCGACGATCGCGATGTGACCGGCGGCGAGCGCCGAGGAGATCCGCCCCGGCGTCACGTCGATGATCCGAGCCTTGCCGTGCTTGCTGTCGGTGATGACACCGGCCTGGCTACCGGTGAACGACTGGGCGGACAGCCCCAGATTGCCGATCGCCATCGCGAGCAGCGCCATCGAGATGCGCTCCCCGGCGGTGAGCAGCATGTCCAGCTCCCGGCCGGCGGGCATCGGGCTGACCTGCTCGGCGAGGTCCAGCAGCTCATCGGTGGTGTCACCCATGGCTGATACGACGACGCAGACCTCGTTGCCGGCCTTGTGCGTCGCGACGATCCGGGCGGCGACCCGCTTGATGCCCTCGGCGTCGGCGACGGAGGAGCCACCGTACTTCTGCACGACGAGTGCCATTCGGTGCTGCTCCGCTTCGGGCTCCGGGGGTCTTCGGTGCCCGCCAGTCTACGGCGGCAGGGCCGCGGCCTCAGGAAAGGAGAGGCGCAGGTGCGATAGACGATCTCTACCGGCACAATGACCCGTACCGTGTCTCTCCGGCCAGTGGGAACCAGCGGTATCGCGGCGGACCACGGCGTCTCGCGTGGAGGTGACATGACCGGCGGTTCCGCTGGCGTGCGCCGCCATGCCCCTGTTCTGGCGACCTTGCTCGGCATCGTCGCGGTGGACGTGGGGGGTGGGCGGAACTTCGTCGTCCTCGGCGTCCTGGCGGTCGTGCCGTTCGTCGCCGCCAACCTGTTGGGCCCTAGAACCACAGCGATGTACGCGCTGGCCACCATCGTGGCGGCGGCACTGGTCGGCGTGTACGACGGTCAGTTCGAGGTGCCGACACTGCGCCGGGCGCAGCTGATGCGCATGGCCGTGATGGCAGCGGCCGGCGCGGCGGGTGTGCTGGCCGCCGTGCGCCGCGAGCAGCGGGAGGCCCGCCTGCAGCAGGTGGTGCTGGTCGCAGAGGCCGCCCAGCGGGCCATCCTGGCGCCGGTTCCGCCGGTGGTGGGCGGTGTCCGCTGCGCCGTCCAGTACGACAGCGCGGCCGAGGAAGCCACCGTCGGCGGTGACGTCTACGCCGCGGTCGACAGCCGGTTCGGCGCGCGGCTGCTGGTGGCTGACGTCCGCGGCAAGGGGCTGGACGCCGTCCGCCTGGCGAGCTTCGTGCTGGGCGCCTTCCGCGAGCGGGCCGGGGAGCGATCGGACCTCGGGGTGCTGATGGCCGATCTCGACGCGGCGGTCCGCCGCGGCACCGACGAGCAGGACGGCGGCGAGGACTTCGTCACCGCGGTGCTCGCCCAGCTCGACCCGCACGGGGGCCTGGTGCTGGTCAACGCGGGGCATCCGGCTCCGCTGCTGGTCCGCGACGGCTCGGCGAGGTGCCTGGACTCGATCGAGCCGTCACCGCCGTTGGGCCTGCACGCCGTACCCCGGCTGGAGCACGTACAACTGCAGCCCGCTGACCGCCTGCTGCTCTACACCGACGGGCTCACCGAGGCCCGGCACGCCGAGCGGCGCACCT
>JALYNC010000134.1 GCA_030773415.1 Actinomycetota bacterium | reverse complement strand
GTGTGGGACGCCAGCGCCGAGACGCGTTACCTCGTGCTGCCCCGGCGCCCGGAGGGCACCCAGGACCTCGACGAGGCCGCGCTCGCCGGCCTGGTCACCCGCAACGGCATGATCGGCACCGCCCTGGCCTGAACGCCCGTCCCGTGCTCTCGCGACGGGCTTGTGGGCCCGCGGTCGGGGCGGGCGCCGCCACGGGGAAGACCCCCGAGGCCACAACCGGCGCTGGTGAACCGAACCAGGTGAACAGGTAGCAGGTGAGCGTTGGGCGGCTCGAAGACGCGGCTGCGACCGATGCTCCTGGCGCGTATGCGTCTGATCGGAAGAAGGGATTGGACGCGTGGCCGCCGGGACGGTCACCGTGGCCGCGTGGGGATCTGGGAGACGGTCGCTGTGCTGCTCGCCGGAGTGGCTGCCGGCACGATCAACACGGTGGTCGGCACCGGCTCGCTGGTCAGCTTTCCTCCCCTCCTCGCGCTCGGCGTCCCGCCGGTGGTCGCGAACGCGTCGAATACCACCGGCCTGGTGCCTGGCGGGCTGAGCGGCACCTTTGGCGCTCTTCGCAATGAAGCGTGGTGACGCGGCGGGGACACCCGCGCTGGCCTGAGCCTGGAGAGGGGCCTGGGGCCTCACGATTCGTGGTGTGTGGACACGAGTCGAGGGAGGCCCCAGGTGGATGTTGACGGTAGCGCGGCGACGGCGATGCCGGGCTTGGCGGGCTTCGTGCTGCTGGCCGTGTCGGCCGGCGACGGTGAGGTCAAGCAGGCGGTCGAGACGACGGCGCGGGGGGTTCTGCCCCGGTTGCGGGGTGGCGGCGCGGCTGCATGACCGCCGCCCGACGTGGGTGCGGGACCTGCCTACCGGCGGGCGTGCGGTGACGCTGGTGTCGGTCAAGCGGGTGTGGTGCTGTGTGGAGCCGGCGTGCCCGGTGCGCACCTGGTCGGAGACCTCGCAGCACATCGCGCCCCGGGCGTCGCTGAGCGAGCGGGCCCGGCGGGAGGTGTGCCGGCGGGTCGGGCAGGACGGGCACTCTGTGGCCCAGGTCGCCGCCGAGTTCGGCGTCGGGTGGGCCACCGCGATGGCCGCCGTCCGCGCCTACGGGACCCCGCTGGTGGAGGACCCGGACCGCCTTGAGGGGGTGAGCGAGCTGGGGATGGACGAGACCGCGTTCCTCGCCGCGACCGCGACGCATTCGACGGAGTACGTCACCGGGGTGGTCGACGTGCGCGCTGCGCGGCTGCTCGACGTGGTGCAAGGCCGTAGCGGAAAGGCCTTGTCCCGCCTGGATGTCGGCCCGCCCGGTGCCGTGGCGGCAGGCGATCCGCACCGCCGCACTCGACCCGTACGGCGGATACGCCACCGCGCTGCGTACTGACCTGCCCGACGCGGTGCGGGTGCTTGACGCCTTCCACGTCACCCGGCTCGGGTTCGCCGCCGTCAACGACGTGCGCCGGCGGGTGCAGCAGGAGACCACCGGGCACCGCGGCCGCCGCCACGACTCGCTCTACCGGATCCGGCGGGTGCTGCGCCGCGGCGCGGAGAACCTCGATCCGCGGGCGTGGGACCGGCTGCTGGCCGGGCTCGACGCCGGTGACCTCGAACAGCAGATCGCCCGCACCTGGATCGCCGCCCAGGACCTCCGCCGGATCTACCGCTGCCAGAACCGGGAGCAGGCAGCCGGAGCGCTGTACCGGTGGATGGTGCACTGCGCCGACGCCGGCGTGCCCGAGCTGGTCCGGCTCGCGACCACGATCGGTCTCGTGGCGGGAGGAGTTCCTGGCCTACTTCGACACCGGCGGAGTCAGCAACGGGCCGACTGAGGCGATCAACCTGCTGATCAAGAAGATCAAGCGGGTCCGGCACGGCTTCCGCAACTTCAACAACTACCGGCTCCGCCTGCTCCTGCACTGCGGCGTCACCTGGCACACTCCTGCACCGACACGAATCAGAGGCCGGCTACCACGCTTGGCCGCGTAGAGCCGCATTGGCTGGGAGGCCGGTCCGCGCTAGTCGGCGCGGCGAGGCGTGGCCCGCGGTGGGCCGCCGCTCGCCCCGCGTTGAACGAGTGGGGCGACCTCGACGAGCGCACGGCCCGGCACTACTTCCACACCCCACTCCCGGTCGCGACACGCGGGCAGGAGGCGGCCCGGCACGCGTGCCTGGCCGGCCACGCCCGCCCGCACGCGTCTTCGGGATGTCGCGGCCGCGCTCGGCGCAAGGCAGCCACGCCCGCTCTTTGCGCCGTCGCCCGAGCCGCGCGCAGCGGCTGCAGCCTCTCAGACGTCGCCAGGAGCCAGCAGGGTGTATCCCGCCGTAGCCGCCTCGTTCTCCGGGAACGCGACTCCGACCGACACCTTGTACTCGTCTCCCGTGGCGTCTGCTCGGCACGTTCGGATCCGCGATGTGCCGTCCCGCGACTCCGCGTCGTTGTCGCAGGTCCACGGCGACAGCTTGTAGCCAGCTGCGGTGAGGTGCTGTGTCATAGCCTCCTTCGCCGCCTTCTCCCCCACCTGGGACTCCGCGACGAATTCGACGCTCGCTGTCGGGCACTCGAATACGCACCCTGGATCGCCAGACGTCTCGAACGTCACGCCGTTGTCCTCGACGGTCGCGAACCCCTTCGGCGCGCCGATCCTTCGCAACTCGTCAATGAGTGCCGGGAACCTGCAGCCTCGACGGACGCAGCGCCGCAGCCGGACAGGGCAACGACGAGTACCACGGCATGTCGTCTTTTCATGCCTCACCAGGACTTCGAGTCGATTGATATGGCGACGAGCGGCGCTGGATCGAGGCCGTACCTGTCACGCACCCACGTTCTCCTCCTGCCGCAATTGTCGCTGTACTTGAGATCGCAGTCGCAGTCTACGTCTGTGACGTAACCGGAGTGACCAATGCCTTGGAACCCGTAGTAGAGGACCTTGTGCTTGGCCTTCATCGCGATTGCGCTACCCTCGCCGACGACGTGGTTACTGTCGTTCCCGATGACGGTTCAGTCGGTCCGTCCACGGCCTGTGCCTCCTGGCCGGTGGTCGTCTCCTGCAGCGTGTGAACTCTGAGAACGGAGACATGTCACTGCAGGAGACAAAGCCGAAATACGCGCTGATGTAGAACCCTCCATCATGATGCCAACTACCTTAAGGTGGTGCGTTCCCTGACCACCTTTACCGGCTCTTCTCAATGAAGCGTGGTAGCGCGGTGGGGACACGTGCCTTGCCCTGAGCCCTGACG
>JALYNC010000133.1 GCA_030773415.1 Actinomycetota bacterium | reverse complement strand
CACCGCACTCACCACCAGCCGAACCACCTGGACCGGACCCATCCCCGACCCACCCATCACCACCTGGACACCACAACGCCTCGCCACCGACACCACCAAAGCCATCACACTCGCACAGGCAACCCGGGGTCGATGACGGTCGCGTAGATCTCGCGGAGGGTGCCGACCACGGCGGTCAGCGAGAGCACGTCCTCGACGAGCGTGCGTCCGGCGCGGGCCAGCCCGGACCTGCGGACGTCGTCGTCGAGCAGCAGAGCCACGGCGTCCGCCAGATTGGCCGGCTTCGGATCGCTCACCACGCCGGCGCCGTGCCGCGCCAGCAGGTGGGCCACGCCGCAGCTGGAGGTGCACACGCTCGGCACGCCCAGCGACAGCGCCTCGAGCAGGCTCATCGGGTACGGCTCGTCGACGGAGGGCAGCACGTAGACGGTGGCGCCGGCGAGCAGTTCCAGCACCTGTTCGTGCTCCAGCGCGCCGACGTACCGCAGACGGCCGTCGCAACGCGCAGCGAGCCGCCGCCGCAGCTCGGGAAGCTCTCCCTCGTCCGGTCCGGCCACGATGAAATCGGCGTCGTAGCCCCGGTCGAGCAGCATTCCGGCCATGTCGGCGAACGCCAGCACCCGCTTGCGGGGATGCAGCCGCGCGCAGAAGACCACCAGGGCGGGGATATCCGCCGACTGCGGTAGCGCCGTGGGGTGCTGCTGCGGCTGGACGCCGTTCCCCAGCAGCACCACCGTAGGCATCGATGCAGGGGTTGCTGCACCGCCCGCACCGGACAGCACCGCGCTCAGGCCGGCACGTTCGGCGTCGGTGAGCGCCAGATGCCGCTGCGCCCGGCGCAGCAGCGGCCGCGTGGCCAAGCGGTCCAGCAGCCGCACGGCGAGCCGGGCGTCCGGCATGATCATGCCATGCGTCTGGGTGACGAATGGGACGCCGCGCACCACCGCTACGGCCATCGCAAGCAGCGGAATCAGTTCCCGCGCGGCGTGGACGTGGAGCACGTCGTAGTCGCGGACGTGCCGCCACAGCCAGCGCAACAGCGCCGGGGAGACCAGGAACCGAAATCCGGAGCGGCCGGCCACCCGGCTGACCGGAAACAGTCGGGCCGGCACCGATTCCCACGTTACGGGCGGGGAGGCCGGCGAACCCCAGCCTGCCGCCAGTTCGGCGTTCCAGCCCTGACGGCGTAGCTCGCCGCACGAGTTGACCGCCACCCGCACCGGCCCGCCGTACGAGCCCTCGGGTGAGATCAGCGTGACGATGTGCAGAACGCGCATCAGGACGCCTTCGGCAGGCCGGTAGTGCGTGGGGTGCGGGCCGGAACGTCCTGCTTGACCAGCGCGCAGGCAGGCACCGTGGCTCCTTCACCGATGCGTACGCCGCGCAGGACCGTCGCGCGTGCCGCGATCCAGGCGCCGCGCTCGACCGTGATGGGGCCGTTGTCGTACTCGAACGTCGGTGAGCGGGGGTCATGGCTGCCGGTGCACAGGAACGCGCCCTGGCTGATGCAGACGTCGTCGCCGATGCTGATCGGTTCCAGGTTGAGCAGCCAGGCGTCCTCACCAAGCCACACATCGTTGCCGACGGTCAGCTTCCAGGGCCACAACACCCGAACCCGGTGGCGAATGAAGACGTTGGTCCCGACGCTGGCGCCGAACAGCCGCAGCAGCACCGGACGCAACCGCCGGGGACACCACCATTTGAGGTAGATCAGATTGCAGACGGCGAACCACAGGGCCTGCACCCACAGGGGGCGGCCCTTGTCGTAACCGGCGCCGGTGAATCCGGCAAGGCTGCGCTGCTGCACCGAACCCCCTTCCCGGGACTGCCTGCCCGCGAATGCCTGCCTGCGAATGTCGCAGTGGCTCGCGCGACCCTCATCGGCGTCCAAGCCCGACTCCTTGACCTGTTCGGCCTAATCCGAGCGGTCAACCGGGCCGCGCGAGCGTGGAGCTGTCACCGGAACGGCCCTACAGATGCCGGGATCGGTACCGGCCGGCGCCTCAAGGTGGACCCCGGCCCGGCCGACGAAGCGTGCAACGACGGTGGACCCATGTCGGCCTGCCACGCCCCCGCGTATGGAGGATTTCCGATGAGCGGTGCCGGATCTGCCGTGCTGACACGGCGCCCGCCTCGCCATCTGCGCCGTCTGCTCCCCACGCCGGAGTTGCGGCAGCTGTTGCCCGGTGTGCTCGTGCTGGCCGCTGCCGGCGCCGGCGCCAGCCTGAACACCTCGATGCGGCTGGCGCTGCTGCCGCTGGGCCTGCTCGTCGTGGTCGCCCTGGCCCAGTCACCCATGGCCCGGCTGGCTTTCGTCGTGCTGGGGGGGCTGGCCGTTCTCGGCAGCAGTCAGGAGCTCTCGTACGCCAAGCTGCTGTACCTGGCCGGGCTGTGCTGGGTGATGCTGGCCGCCGTGGCCAGCGCCTTGCGCAGCGACAACCGATCGCCGGTGTTGTCGACGCTGCTTCCGTTCGTGCTCATCTCGACCGTGATGATCGCCTGTAGCGGAGTCGTCGCCCTGCTGCAAGGCATCCCGTTCGTGGACTGGGTCCGCAGCGTCACGCCCTACCTGCTGCTGGTGATGTCGCCCCTTCTCGCGCAGGACGCCGGGGGGCGGGTCCCACCCCGGCACATCGAGTGGCTGCTGGTGACCGCCGGCGTCATCTCCGCCCTCTCCTTCGCGATCAGTCAGCTGGCCAAGCGCGGGCAGAGCGGGCTGGAGCTGACCCATCTGGCCTTCGCCAACTTCCCGCTGTGCGCGGCAGTGTTCGTCTACGCCCTGGCCCGCGCCAGCGCGGGTCCGTACCGGCTGCGCTGGCTCACCCTCGCGCTGTCCGTGCTGGCCGCACTGCTGGTCACCGGCACCGTCACGAACCTGACCATGCTCGTCGGCACGACTGTGATCGGCGCCGGCCTGACCCGCAGCCAGCGCCTGCTGCGCGCGGTCGGCGTCGGGGTCGGGCTCGCGGTCGTGTCACTGGCCCTGCTGCCGTTGCTGGCGAGCGCCATGGGAGCGGACCGCGACTTCCTGATGGACCGGTACGGCCCGCAACGCCTCGGCAACGTCACGGCGGACCACAGCTTTCAGGAACGGCGCATGCAGTACCGGGTCGCCCTCGACACCTGGGAGGAGGACCCGTGGCTGGGGGCAGGGCCCGGCCATGTCTTCACCTACTCCCTGCCCTTCACGCCGTACAAGGCCACGCCATCCCTGGACACCCCGCTGGCGCTGCCCGCCAAGTTCGGGGCCGCCGGGCTGGTGCTCACCCTCGCCGGCGCCATCGCGGTCCGCCGCGCCTACCGCACGGTCGCCGTCCGCCGGCCGCACGACCCGTGGGTGACCACGTGCCGGGGAACCGCTTTCGTACTGCTGGCCCTCACCCCGTTCGGCGCCACCCTCGAGGACAAGGGGCTGGCGCTGGCGGCCGTGCTGCTCCTGGCCGGCCTCATCGCGCGGTCCACGGATCTGGGCGACGACGCCGCCGCGGCGCTCGACCCGCCCGGCCGATGACGGTCCTCGCGCCGCCGTCGCCGCCGGCCGTACGCAGTTTCCGCGCCAAGAGCCTGCTGACCGTCGGCGGCATGCTGACCACCCAGCTCGCATCGGTGCTGCTGTTTTTCCTGATGGCCCGGCAGGCCGGCCCCGACAGCTTCGGGCGGCTGGCCGCCGCCCTGGCCATCGTGGCGCTGATCTGCGACGTCGTCGACTTCGGAGCGAACACCAGGCTCACCCGCGACCTCGCCGCCGGCTCCGACGTGAGCGCCTTGTTCCGCCGGGTGCTGACCGTCAAGGCGATCGCCGGACCGGCGGTCTGCCTGTCGCTGGTGCTGGCCGTAGCCGCCTTTGACGTGCCGGACGCAGCGGCGTTGGCACTGCTCGCCGCGACGGTACCCCTGCTGCTGCTGGCGAATCTGTTGCTGGTGCCGTCCCGCGCCGCGGGCGCCGCCGGGACGGTGGCCGTCGCGCTCATCTTCGAACGGCTGGTCGCGCTCGCGGTGGCCGTGGCGCTGCTGGCCACCGGGATGAGTGCACCGATCGCCTTCGGCCTCGCCATCGCCACCGGCTCCGCCACCGCCCTGCTGGCCGCTTGGGTCGTCTGCCCGCCCGCGCTGTGCCGGCCCGCCCGCATGCCCGCCGCGGCCGTCGCGGAGGTGTACTGGGATTCGCGGAGCTTCGGCTGGCCGTCCGTGATGTCGGATCTGCGGCTGCTGGACGTGCCGCTGGTCGGCCTGATCGCCGGACCGGCCGTGGCAGGCATCTTCGCGCTGCCGGCTCGGATCACCGGCCCGCTCGGCACGATCGCGACGGGCTTCAGCGTGACCGTCCTGCAGCACGCCGCCGCTGAGCGGCACCGTCCCGGCGTGCGGTCGGAGTTCCTGCGGGGCCTGCTGGCGATGATGACGCTGGTCAGCGTGGTGCTCGTCCTCACCGCCGCCGCCGCTCCACAGATCGTCGACGTGGTTCTCGGCCCGCAGTACGCCAGCGCGGTGCTGCCGCTGCAGCTGATCTGCGCGGGCATGGTGCTCGCCAGCCTGAACCAGCCGATGGCGCAGCTGCTGCAGGCGCTCGGACGCGAGCGGCTGGTGGCAGCCACGCTGTCCGTGGCGGCGCTGCTCGGGCTCGCCAGCGTCGCCGTCGGGGCAGCGGTGGCCGGTGCCGCCGGGGCGAGCGCAGCCTTCGTCGGCCTGCAGGTCGTGGTCAGCGCCCGGCTGGTGCCCGCATTCCGCGACGCTCTGCCGGAGCTGGCACCGTGACCCCCTGCGTGCTGCAGGTGATGCTGCACGACGGGATGGGTGGCGCCGAGACGCTCGCCCGGCACCTGGACTCGAGCTGGACCAGCCGCATCGAGACGGTGGCGCTCGACCGGGCGACCCGCCAGGCCGGTGGCAGCAGCGACGAAGACAGGTCCGCTGCCGACGGGGGCTGGATGATCGCCCAGGAGATCGCGGCCGCGGTGCCCGAGCCGCACCTTCGCCGGCTGTACGGCCTGCGACAGCTGATCACCTCCGCCCGGCCCGACGTGGTTCTGGCGCACAGCGCCCTGCCCGCCATCTACAGCCGCCTGGCCACCGCGACGCTGGCCCGCCCGCCGGCGGTATGCACCGTCCTGCACTCAGCCGCCGACGACTATGCCACCGGGTCCCTGCGCCGCGCCGAGCGGTTGCTGGCTCCCCGGACGGCGGCGGTGGTCGCGGTCAGCGACGCCAAGGCCACCGAGTACGTCGGGCACTTTCCGGCGATGCGGGATCGGGTCCACGTCATCGCCAACGGCATCCTTGCCGGACCGCTTCGCCCCGACGGACCTCCGGCCTGCCCGGTCCGGCTGCTCGCCACGTCACGGCTGCACCCGCAGAAGGACCTGGGCACGCTGCTGCACGGCATTCGCGCGTTCCTGGACACTCCGGGCGCTCCTGTCCTCGAGCTGCGCATCGCCGGTGGGGACAGCGACCCGCAGTACGCCGGCGAACTGCGGGAGCTGGCCGGCCGCCTGGGGCTGGACGCCGCCGTGACGTTCCTCGGGGCGCGCACCGACATTGCCGAGCTGCTGGCCGGCTCGGACGTGTTCGTGCACTCCGCGCTGCGCGAGGCAGCACCGCTCGGCGTGCTGGAGGCGGCCGCCGCCGCCGTCCCGATGCTCGTCACCGACCTGCCGCACGTCCGCTCGACGCGACTGGACTGCGCGACGTTTCCGCCGGGCGACCCGGCCGCCTTCGCCGCTGCGTTGCGTCGTGTCCTCGACGACTACCCCGCCGCCACAGCTCAGGCTGTCGCATTGCGGCCGCGCATCCTGGCCGAGTACTCGATGGCGACGACCACCCGTCGTTATGCGGCCGTGCTCGGTACGCTACCCGGCCGGTCTGCGGGGCAGCAGTGGTCGCGCCGGCCCGCTCCGCGCGACGTCGGGCAGCCCGCGGCATGAGCGCGGAGCAGCGGACCGGCGCACCGGTCGGCAGCACCGTGGTGCTGGTCGAGCCGAACCCGGACGGACACCGGCTGTTCTACGTCCGGCTGCTGGTGGAGCGGCTGGTCGCCCTTGGGCACCGGCCGGTGCTGCTGACCAGCCCCCAGGCGCTGACGGCGCCGGAGTTCCAGGTGCATCTGCAGCGAGCCGTGGCCGATGGGCTCGACGTCGCGACCGGCGACTGCTGGCGACGCCCGACCCCAGCCGTCCGGGGTCACTACCTCGCCCAGGCCGAGGCGCTTGCCGGGGCCGGCGGCCGGGTCGTGGTCCCCGACGGAGACCTGTGGCTCGCCAGCTGCATCCGGCACCGGGTCGGCCAGCGGTTCTCCGTTACGGGCGCCCAGCTCCGGGTGTTGCTCATGCGGCCCCCGGTTGCGGGCCTGCGTCCGTCGTCCACCGCTGGAATCCGCGCCGGAATCAAGACGGCGCTCATCGTGGCGGCGATGGCGGCGGGCGTCCGGGCGCAGGCTCTGCGCTCGGCCGGTGCGCCCGCGCAGCTGCCCCGGCTGGTGTCCGGGATGCCGCAGGTGGTGGACCCGGTCGACATGCCGTTCCGGGCCACCGACCGCCCGCGCCTGCGGGAACGGCTCGGACTGCCTGCCGGCCGGCGCGTAGCGGTGATAGCCGGTTCGCTGACCGCGCGCAAAGGGGTGGGAGTCGTCCTCGACGCCTGGACACTGCTGGCCGCCGGTCCCGCCGGCACTGTCGGCTCTGGCGGCACTGGCGGCCCTGCCGGCACTGGCGGCCCTGCCGACCCGCCGACGCTGCTGCTCGTCGGTCGCGCCGACGAGGCCGTTCAGCGCCAGCTCGACTCGGCGGTCGGGGCGGACCTACGCGAACGCGGCCTGCTCCTCGTGCGCAATGAGTACGTGACCGACGACGAGCTCAACACCTACATCGCCAGCGCGAACTGCGTGATCCTCGCCTACGAGAACGAGGCCCCCAGCGGCATTCTGGGCAAGGCCGCCGTGGCCGGAGTTCCGGTGCTGGCAGCGGGCAGCGCGCAGGTCCGCGCGGAGACCATTCGGCTGGCCGTCGGACTCGGCGTGCCGTCAACCCCGGAGCACATCGCGGCGGGAGTGACGGATCTCCTGCACGGACCGGAAACGGTCGCGGCGGACCCGGCGCTCCAGGACGCCGATCCGTCGACCTTCGCCGACCGGCTCTGCGGCCTGGGCGCCTCAACGGAAGCGGGCCCGGATGGCCATGTCGTCCGGCAGTGAGACGTCCCGGCAGCCGCTGGCCGCGCTGACCGGACTGCGCTTCGTCGCCGCGCTCGCCGTCGTCGTCAGCCACTTCATGCAGAGCGGGACCGTGCCTGCGGTGCCGGCGGTGCTCGACTTCCTCGACGGCGGCCGGACGGCGGTGTCGCTGTTCTTCGTGTTGTCGGGGTTCGTGCTGGCCCTCAACTACCCGGCCGTGGCCGGGCGGGCGCAGCTGCGGCGGTTCTACGTGGCGCGGTTCGCCCGCATCTACCCGATGGTGGTGCTGGCACTGCTGATCAGCGCTCCGACCGTGGCCTCCGCCTGGAACTCTCCGGACCACCTGCTGCAGTGGTACTCGATCGAGTCGGGCGCGGGGCCGAAGGTGGCCGCGAGCCTCGTCGCCCAACTGACCATGATCACTGCGTGGTTTCCTGTCGCCGCGATCAACCAGCCGTGGAACGGGCCGGCGTGGAGCGTCTCCTGCGAGGTGTTCTTCTACGCGCTGTTTCCGCTGGTGATCGCGCAGCTCGCCGGCCGCCGGTTGCGGGTGCTGGCCGCCATTGTGCTCGCCGGTTGGGCGGCGCAGGCGATGTGGATTTGGGCCGTGCGGGCCGCCCTGCCGCCCAACCGGGAGGGGTTCCTGGTCTCGCAGTTCCCCGTTCCGCACCTGTTCGAGTTCGTCCTGGGCATCTGCGCGGCGGTGTGGTTCACCCGGTCCGGCCGGCAGTCGCTGGAGCTCCCCGGCCGCCGCAGGGGGTCGCTGGCGGTGGCGACCTGCGGCATCGTGGTGCTGTCCGCGGCGGAACTGTCCGACCCGCGGTATCTCCTCATGTCACCGCTGTTCGCCGTGCTCATCGTCGGCCTCGCGACTCGCCCCGCCAGTGGTAGCTCCTGGCTGGCCTGGCCGGTCCTGGTGCTGCTGGGCGAATCCAGCTATGCCCTGTACCTGCTGCACGTGCCGCTGCTGCACCTGTTCGATCTGGCCGGCGTATCAGGTGTGGCCGGCTGGGTGGCGATGCTCGCCGTGATCGCCCTCAGCGTGGTCGCGTTCCGGTGGTACGAGACACCGATGCGGCTTGTCCTGCGCCGACAGCTGGCCGGGCGGGACGTCGCCCGAGCCACCGCGGCACAGGCCCCGCGGCGACTCGTCGAGCCGAGCCCGCAGGCGGCGGCCGCAGGCGGCGGCAGCTGCGGCTGACGCGGGGCGGTGCCGTCGTTACGCACCGGGTCGAGCAGTCGCGGGACGCCGACGTTTCAGCCAAAGGGATCCTGGAAGCCTTCGAACCAATGACCGGGTTCCCGACGCAGCGGCGCCCGTCCTCCCGGCCGGGGCGTGCGCTGCCAGCGGAGCACAGAACCGGAGGGAGTTGCTCATGGCTGGTGCCGATGAGCGAGCACCCGCGATCGCCGACTACGGCTTCTTGTCCGACTGTGCCTCTTCCGCCCTGGTGAGCAACCAGTGCTCAGTGGACTGGTGGTGCGTGCCCCGATTCGACTCCCCCAGTGTGTTCGGCCAGCTGCTCGACCCGGCCGCATGGCACTGGCGGCTGACACCCCGAGACGCCGACAGCTGGGAACGGGGCTACGGCGACGATTCCCTGGTGCCGCGCACCGTGGCGCGCACCTCCTCGGGCGCCGTGCGGGCCGGTCCCGCAGATCGATCCCGCCATGGGCGAGCAGCTCGGCGACTTCCCGCAGGCCTTCTCCCACGTCGGGCTGGTCAACGCCGCTCGGCAACTGGGCAAGGCTGCCGGCGAGCAGCCATTCGAGGACATGCAATGACTGTCCGGGATCGTCGCTCTGGCGATGCTTCCCGTGGCGGTCCGGCAGGCGGCGTCCGCTGAGCGGCGTACCTGGCGGCGGAGACGACGCCCTGTCGGCCGCTGCCCGCCCTCGCTCGCGCCCGTGGCTACGGGTGCTGTTGCTGGCTGCCCTGATCGCTGCCATCACTGCTGTGGTGTCCGCGCTCGGGGTGGGCGAGCTGGCTCGACTGCGGATCTGGGTGGACCAGGCCGGGTGGCTGGGGCCGGCGCTGTTCGCAGCCGCGTTCGCGCTGCTCACGCTGGCTCCGCTGCCGAAGAACGCGCTCAGCGCTGCAGCGGGCCTGTTGTTCGGCCTGCTCCCGGGCATCGTGGTCGTTATGGCCGGTGCCACGGCCGGGGCGGTGGCGGCATTCGCGCTGGCGCGCCTGCTGGGGCGTGAGGTCGTGGAACGGTGGGCCGGGGCGCGGGTGGCCCGGGTCGACGCGCTGCTGCGCCGGCGCGGGGTGTGGGGGGTGCTCGTGGCGCGGCTTGTGCCGCTAATGCCCTTCACCGTCATCAACTACGGCAGCGGCTTGAGTGCCGTGCGGTTCCGGGACTACCTCCTCGGCACGGTCGTCGGAATCCTGCCGGGAACGACTGCCTACGTTGCGCTGGGCGCCTACGGGCGGCGGCCCAGCTCGTGGCAGTTCGCCACGGCCGTCGTTGCCCTGCTCGCCATGACCGTGGGCGGCTTTCTGTGGGCCCGCCGCGCCCGCCACCGACCACTACCGTGCTCCGCCGCCGGGGGCCGTCCATAGCCACTCAAGTCAGGTCTGCTGTGACCGAAGGGTAGAGTTGAGGCAACCGCTCGGGCGCCTGCTGCTTCCTCGACGCAGATCACGATCTTCGCGCCCCTTGACGCCGTACTGACCTGTCCTGGGGTTCGCCGTGCCGGGGAAACCGGCAGGCGGCCCCTGCCGCCGCATGCGCGGAGGTGTTTTTTGCTGCGCCCGTATGCACGTGCGCCGATTCGGAAACGAGCTGCATGTCTTCGTTGTTGAGCGCTGGGCGCCTGCCGCGTCCGGCTCGCCCGTCCTTGATGTCCCCCCGCGTTCTTCGCACCGAGATTCTGGCGGGCCTGGTCGTGGCGCTGGCCCTGATTCCCGAGGCGATCTCGTTCTCGATCCTGGCTGGGGTGGACCCGCAGGTCGGGCTGTTCGCCTCGTTCACGATGGCGGTGACCATCGCGATCTGCGGTGGACGTCCCGCCATGATCTCTGCCGCGACGGGGGCGATCGCGCTCGTGGTGGCGCCGCTGGCGAAGGAGTACGGGCTCGGCTACCTGATCGCCGCAGTCATCCTCGGCGGCATGATCCAGGTCCTGTTGGCCGTGCTGGGAGTCGCGAAGCTGATGCGCTTCGTCCCGCGGAGCGTCATGGTGGGGTTCGTCAACGCCCTGGCCATCCTGATCCTGCTGGCCCAGGTGCCGCATGTGCTCGGCGTGCCGTGGCTGGTCTACCCGCTGGTCGTTGTGGCTCTTTCGGTCATGGTGTTCCTGCCGCGGTTGTCCACGGCGGTGCCTGCCCCGCTGGTGGCTATCGCGGCGCTGACCGCGTTCACCGTGGTAGCCGGCGTTGGGGTGCCGACCGTCGGTGACGAGGGCACCCTGCCCGACAGCCTGCCGGTGTTCGGGCTTCCGGACGTGCCCTACACCATGGACACCCTGCGGCTCATCGCTCCCTTCGCCCTCGGAGTGGCACTGGTGGGGCTGCTGGAGTCGCTGATGACCGCCAAGCTCGTCGACGACATCACCGACACCTCCTCCGACAAGACCCGCGAGTCCTGGGGACAGGGCGTGGCGAACATCGTCACGGGTTTCTTCGGCGGCATGGGCGGTTGCGCCATGATCGGCCAGACAATGATCAACGTGAAGGCCTCCGGTGCCCGTACCCGCCTGTCGACCTTCCTGGCCGGCGTGTTCCTGCTCGTCCTTGTGGTGGCCCTCGGCGACGTTGTCGCCGTCATCCCGATGGCCGCTCTCGTCGCTGTCATGATCATCGTGTCGGTTTCCACCTTCGACTGGCACAGCGTCGCCCCGGCCACCCTCAAGCGGATGCCCGGTAGCGAGACGACCGTCATGCTCACCACCGTGGGCGCCACCCTGGTCAGCCACAACCTGGCCATCGGCGTCGGGCTCGGCGTGCTGGCCGCCATGGTGCTGTTCGCCCGCCGCGTCGCCCACGTCGTCGAGGTCACCAGCGTCCTGGACCCGGACGGCACCAGCCGGGTCTACTTCGTGTACGGAGAGCTGTTCTTCGCCTCCAGCAACGACCTCGTCTACCAGTTCGACTACGCCGGCGACCCCGGCGAGGTCATCATCGACATGTCCCAGGCGCACATCTGGGATGCGTCCTCGGTGGCCGCGCTGGACGCGATCACCACGAAGTACGCCAGCCGGGGTAAGGCCGTCACCATCGTGGGCCTCAACGAGCGCAGCGCCCAGCTGCACGACAACCTGGCCGGCCAGCTCCAGGTCGGGCAGTGATTTCCCACCGCACCGGGAGCCCCGGCGAAGGCAGGTGAGCAGCGTGTCTTGCACGAGGTCCTCGGCGTCGGCGGGCTGGTCAGTCATCGACAGCGACACACGCGCGGGGAAGCCTGCCACAGCGCGGCCACCATCCCAGGTGCGGTTTCCGGATGAGAACGCTGCCGGAACTCGCCGGATCTGACCTGCTTCTCGGGTCAGAGGTAGCGGCAGACAGATGCGGGATCGCAGGTTGCCGGGTCGGGGTGCGCAGCGCGTTCGCTGAGCTCGGCGACGGTGTCCCGCAATCTGGTGATTTCGGCGATCTGCTCGTCGAGGCTGCGTAGGCG
>JALYNC010000132.1 GCA_030773415.1 Actinomycetota bacterium | reverse complement strand
TGCCGGTGCCGGTGCCGGTGCCGTGGGCGGCAGGTCAGGCGGCCAGGGCCGCAGAAGCGACGTAACTGTCCAGCCAGAGCCCGATTTGTTCAGCAGACAGCGGTCGGCTGAACAGGTAACCCTGCAGCACGTCGCATCCGGCAGCGGCGAGACGCCGCTGCGCGAACTCGTCCTCGACGCCTTCCGCGACGGTGGTGAGTCCCATGGCGTGAGCCAGATCGATAGCTGCCTGGACGATCGCCATGCTGACCGTCTTCGTGGCCATGCCCTGGATAAATGCCTTGTCGATCTTTAATTCCTGGACGGGGAGGTTCTGCAGGTATGCCAGGGACGACTGCCCCGTGCCGAAGTCGTCGACCGATAGACGAACGTCGAGAGCGCGGAGGCGGTGCAGCACGTCCAGCGAATGCTGGATGTCCGTCATGACGGCTGACTCCGTGATCTCCAACGTGAGCGCCTCCGCCGGCACGTCGGCGGTGGCCAGTTCGGCGGCGACCCGGTCGGGCAGGTCCGGGTCGGTCAAGCTACGGGTGGACAGGTTCACCGCGATGCCTACCTGGTGGCCATCGGCTCGCCAGCGGGCACACTCCTTGACCGCCGCGCGCAGCACCAGAGTCGTGAGGTCACCGACGAGACCAGAGTGCTCGGCCAGCGGGATGAACTCGTCCGGTCCGATCCGGCCGAGCTGCGGATGTGTCCATCTCACGAGGGCCTCGACACCGCAGGGCCGGCCCGTCCGGGCGTCGACTTTGGGCTGGTAGTCCACGGTCAGGTCATGGTTGGCGACGGCGGCGCGCAGGTCGGACACCAGTTGGAGCCGGCGGGCACTGTTCTGGTCCTGCCAGACGGAGTAGACGGACAAGGGGGTGGCGTCGCGGTCGGCCGCGGCCAGGGCGCCGTTCGCCCGCCGGAGTAGCTGGGCCGGATCGGTGCCATGCGCGGGACAGACGGCGACGCCCGCCCGGGCCACGATGTCCAGCGAGAATCCAGAGACGGGGAACGGGGCGTCCAGTGTCCGCAGCAGTGCGGTTGCCGCCAGCTGTGCTGACTGCGCATCGGGGGTGTTCCCCAGAATCGCGGCGTACTCGTCGTTGCCCAGCCGGGCCACCTGTTCACCGCCGAGGCGGTCCGCCAGTCGCCGGCCCACCTCGACCAACAGACTGTCGCCGGTCTCGTAGCCGAGTGCGTCGTTGATCTCCCCGAAGCCGACGAGATCGAGCATGACCACGGTGAAGGGTTGGCCGCTGGAGGTTTCCTGCCCGAGTCGCTCGGGAAACCGCCGACGGTTGGGCAGGCCGCTGAGGGCGTCATGGAGCGCCTGGTGTTCGCGTTCCGCCACCTCGTCGCGCAGCTCGTCGACGAGCGCGACGTTCGCCAAGGCGACAGCTGCGTGATCGGCCAAGGACTGGAACAGGCGCATGTCGTCTGGGCTGTACGTCGCCAAGTGCCGAGGGCGTCCGGCCACGGTGAGGACACCGAACACCAGGGCGCCAGACTGCAGGGGCGCCGCCATGCCGTCGGTCAGCCCGGACGCTGCGAGGGCCGAGTCCGGTTGAGACCCACGGGGGTAGCGGATCGCCTGTCCGGCGGCGGCGGGGGCCCACCAGCATGCGGACACATCCGGCCCTTCCACTTCGCTGGGGATGACGGCACCATCGTTCAGCCGCAGGTCCCGGCGAGTCCGCACGGGGGTGGGGAGGAGCACCAGCAGGGCTTGCCTGGACTGGGTGGTGTCACGAGCCTCGCTGAGCACCCGTGCAGCCACGTGGTCCATCTCACCCTGCCCGGCCACCCCACGGGTGAACTGGTACAGCAGCTTCAGGCGGGCGTGGCCACGCCCCAAGGTGGCGTAGGCGCGGTACACGACGAGAAGGGCGGCGAGCACCACCAGCAGCAGGATCACGCCGGCGGGCTGGCGAACCAACAGAATCACGGCCAGCAGGGCCGCACTGGTGTTGGCGACCGACCCCAACAGGCCGGTGGTGGCCACCTCGACGAGCGGCTCTCGGTCGATGCGGCCGGTGGACAGGCAGATCACTGCCGTGATGGCGAGCGCGCTGAACAGGTCGGCGCTCAGGACAGCGCGAGTGTGGCAAGGCCCGCCTGCAGAGTGGCGGGCTCGGCCGCGCCGGTGATGCCTGAGTACACAGTCTTGGCGATCGCCGCTTCTACGGCAAACAGCGCAAGATTGAAGGCAAGCTTGAGGCCGCGTTGCCGACGATGAACGAGCAGCACGAGCACGGATCCGGCGACGTTGGCCACGACGAATTCGATGGGCGCAGTGAACGCCAGCCCGATCACGAGCGGGATCTCACCGAAGGACACCGATACGGAGTCCCGACGCACCTGCAGATGGATGACCGCGGACTCGGCGGCCGCGAAACCCAATGCCAGCAGCCACCACGGCACCGGGCTGGCATGGCCGCGGTCCGCAGGCAGGTCCAGAACCAGCACCAGGGTCGCCAGCGCGACAGTCAGTGCCGCGACACTGGCACTTCTGCCTCGCTTCTGCTCGCCTGCCACGGAACATTCCTTGCCTGCCGGAAGCTGCTGGTAGAAATTTCGACCGCGGCGGGGTCAATCTGAAGCGGCGGCCGGGGTACCGACCGACCCCGGCCACCGCTCGGTGCGTCATCGGGATAGACCGTGACGACCTACCAGACGTCGCTGGTCGTCCAGCTCCTGCGGTGAAGTGGTCGGTGAACCAACTGCGCCGCGCGAAGTCGTCTCCGGTCCAGGTTCGGCGCTGGAACTGCATGGTGGTCCAACACCGCCGGGACCATTCCACGCCGGACCAGGAACGTCGGTTCCACGCGGCCGGCGGCGACCAACACCACGATTCCGGCGTGCCACGCGTTCTCGACGGCGTGCGCCGTCCATTGATGAGGCGGCCGGGGGCCGGCAGCCCTTCGACCGGTGCCACGCCCGTGTCGATGAGCGCGAAGCCGACCCCGTGGCCGGTGAGCCTGCGGCTGCGGTTGTTGGGGTCGGTCGTGCCCCAGACCTCGTGCGCCCCGACGTCCTTGCTGGTGCTGTAGACCCAGCCACGGTCGAGGTCGGCCTGCCAGAAGCCCGTTTCCGACGTCGCCCGCTCGTCCTCGTCGTCGTGTGGTCACCCCACTCTTCGTCCAAGGGCCGCAGATGACCGTCGGACACCACGCCGGTGTCCCCGTTTGTCTTCGTCGGCGCCCGAAAGCGGCCCTACCGGCGAATGGAGCAACGTCCACCGGCGGTCGGACCAACGACGGTGGGCGAACCGCGGCGCCTCCATGATCAGCAAGCCGGTCGCGCAGCCCAGGCGGAGACGACGACGGCCCTTTCGGGGTTGCCCGACCCCGCCCCTCGCAGCGCCAGGGCCGCAGGCAGCGGTTCACCAGATTGGCCGGTCGTCGAGAAGCGTCGAGCCGTCGACACGAAGCTAGTGAAGAGCCACAGCACAGCTACGAGTCGTGCCTGGCCACCCTCCGTCGGCGCGGACGCGGCGGCCCCCACGCTCCCTAGCGACATCCGACGAAGCGACAGAGACGGCCTGCCAGCCGCCGAGTCTCGCCGTCGGCGGGCATGCAGTCACGCTGTCGGCATCACCGCCGGCGTCGCAACTGCTACATACCTGGCGTGGCGAATCGGGTGGACGATACCCGCCACCGGCTTATGGCTGGCGCTTCCGCTCCTGCTGTTGGAGATTCACGCGGCGATCGCCCTAGTGCTATTCATCGTCTCGACATGGAGCGTCGACCCGCCCGCCGTGCCACCGGTTCCCGCCGAGCCACCGACCGTAGCCGTCCTCATCGCTACCTACAACGAAGACATGGAAGTGCTGTTGCCGACCGTGGCGGCAGCGCTCGCGCTTGAAGGCGATCACGAGACGTGGGTGCTCGACGACGGTGATCGGCTCGAGGTCGCTCAGATGGCGCACGCCCTGGGGGCCCGGTACGTCACCCGGCGTGAACACCACCATGCCAAGGCGGGGAACCTCAACCACGCGCTGAATCTCGTCACCGCCGACCTGATCGCTGTGTTTGACGCTGATCACGTGCCCGAAAGGGACTTCCTCTGCCGCACCATCGGGTACTTCACTGACCCCCGCGTCGCAGTCGTCCAGACTCCTCAGGAGTTCTACAACACCACCTCCTTCGAGCATCTCGGCCGGGGTAGCGACGTTCATGAGGAGTCGTTGTTCTACCGAGTCATCCAGGCGGGCAAGAACAGTGCCAACGCCGCATTTTGGTGCGGAACCAACGCGGTCCTCCGCGTGGAGGCGCTCCGGTCCGTCGGCGGAATAGCGACCGAAACTCTCACCGAAGACCTTCACACCACCCTGCGACTGCACCGAGCCGGATGGCGGTCGATCTATCACAACGAGGTGCTGGCGCGGGGCCTTGCTGCGGCCACACCCCGCGAGTTCCTCGCACAGCGCAGGAGGTGGGGCCATGGCGCGATGCAAGTGATTCGCTACGACAACCCGCTCAAGCCCGGGCTTAGCTGGCGTCAGCGAATCGCGTACCTGTATTCCTTATCAGCTTGGTTCGACTGCTGGCGCACTCTCGGCCTCGCCCTCGTCCCCGTCGCGGTGCTCCTCACCGGCGTCTTCCCGGTCGCCGCGGACCCGGAGATCTTCCTATTCGCCGCTGGAGCCACGTTCCTGCTGCAACAGCTGACGCTGGTAACGCTCGGTCGGGGCCGAACCCACCTCGGGTGGTCGATAGTGTTCGACTTCATCCGGCTGCCGGCCAACCTCGCCGCCACTCTGTCGCTCTTCTTTCCTCGTCGTACCGACTTCCGAGTGACCGCGAAAGGGCGCACGGGCGAGCGCCGCGCGCGCGCCCCACTTCCGTTCGTGCTCGCCCTGCTCGCCGCAGTCCTCATCCTGGGACTAGCCTGGGCTGGAGCCTCGTTCGCCGGGAGAACGCCGACGCGCTACTCGTCGCCCGACGTGATGCTCGTGTCCGTCGGATGGGTGCTGTTCACCTTGGCTTTCCTGGTCACCGCTGCTCGGCGAATCACCGATGTGCGATTCGGCGTAGAGCGGCGAGACGGCCACCGCTTTGCGCTGAGCCTTCCGGCACAACTCGGGGGCATGCCGGCCGAAGTGGTGAACGCATCGCTCGGTGGCGCGCAGGTCCGACTATTCGGCGGCGATTACGAATACGGGCAGGACCTAGAACTAACCATCCTGTTGCCGGATCGCCCCGAACCCATCTCCTTCCACACCACTGTCTGCGGTCGTGATGGTGCAACGCATCGTTTGCGGTTCGCGCCGCGTCAGTGGGTTCAGCTCGCGGCCCTCGCCATGACGTCGTTCGGCGCCGGCCGCCCTCGAGGCGCTCACTGGGCTTTTGAAGAGGAAACACTGCCTCGAGCCGGGACGGTGTCACGAACGGCCTGAGCTACTACCGGACTGAGTCTGCGGCGCGCCCGAGTGTCTTCGCAGGTCAATGCGCAGTACAGCGCCCGGCCAGGAGGGACCGTGCCCTCGTAGCGCGGGATCGACCAACGCGCGGCACTCGTGAGCATGCAGCTGTCATCGGCAGCAGCGGCCCGGCGGCCTCGTGGGCCCGTACAACCTGCCGTCCCCGCTGCCCCGAAATCCGTGGAACTCCAGATGATCTCCGGCGCCCGGCTGCCTGGTTCCAACTCGGGCATCGAAGCGGCCATGCTGGCGAGCACCGTGCTCGCCCTAGGTGTGGACGCGGTGCTGCACGTGCGGCTGGCGCCGCGGTTCGCCTTCGGCTACCCCGAGGGGATCAACGGGCGCAACGTGTTCCGCGTGACTGCGGCCGCCGCGGTGGTGGCCGCCGTGCTGCTGCTGGTGCGCACCGGTGTTGCGACGTTCCTGCTGGCGGCCGCCGTCCTGGGAAGCGCATTGGTGGCGCTCGTGCTGTACACCTACGTCGACGTCCCGCAACTGGGTCCGATTCCCTCCATCTACGACCCCGTCTGGTATCGGGACAAGACGGTCACTGCCGTTGCCGAGGGGCTCGGGACGCTGACAGCCTTGATCGGCGCCCGGCTCGCCCGGCGCCGCGACCGCTGACATGCGACCGGCCGCAATCGGGTCCCAAGCGCTACCGCCCCGGCAGCGTCGCCGCGGCGCGCTGCTCGGACGTTCGCGCACGACCGTTGATGCTGCCGGCATCGGCCGACACCAGATCGACCATCCGGACCCAGCTCGGCCGAGCCTGGCCGGCCGAGTACCTGCACAACTGCGCAGGGCCGCCCCCATCGGGACGGCCCTGCGGCAGTTACTACTACTGGCGATCAGCTGGTCGAGAACCGGTCCTGGAAGCCCGCCGGGCTGTTCTCCTGGACGGCGTCCACAGCGATGTCCTGGCTCGACTCGGCCTCGGTGAGGTTCACCGACGACGCGGACGAGGACGAGGCAGCGCTGGCGTCGGCGGCCGGGGCCACCAGACTCTCCACGTCGAAGTTGGTCGTCGACGGGTCGCCGCCGAAGGGCACGGTGCCCGGAATGCTGTCCGGCACACCCTCGGGAGCGGTCTCCGACACCACGTCGGTGGCGAGGTCCATGCTGCCCTCGGCCTCGGTCAGGTTGACGGCCGGCGACGGCACCTCGGCCGGCTCACCCTTGCGGCTGAACACCGACCCCGAGGACTTGCCCTGGATGCCGGGAACCTTCGACGCGAAGGCCGGCGCCGAGCTGGACGCCTTCTCCTTGAGCTGCTGCACCTCCGGCCGGGCCGCTGCCTGCGTTGCGCCGCGCTTGATCTGCTCGTAGCGCTCGCGTCCGGCCCGGCTGCCCAGCACGTAGCCCGTCGCGAAGCCGAGCAGAGTAGTCATCTTCTTCATGGTGCTCCTCCAGGAGTCCAGAACGGTTTCGGTGAGCTCCGACGTCTCCTCGGCCACTGACTTCGGCACCGTCGCTGCCGCAGAGACTGTTGAACTCACCTTCTGAGCGGCCTTCTCGGCCTTGGTTGTAGCAGAGGTAGCGGCGACTCCCGTCAGGGCGGCTGCCGATCGGGCAGCGCCACCGACGCGGACGGCTGCATCGCCCGCGCGCTGCGCGGCGACGTTGAGCTGACCGACCGCCGCGTCTCCCAGATTCAGGCCGATGCCCGCTGCGGTGCCTGCTGCCGTACCCAGGGAACGGCCGGTACGCACCGGAGTCGGCTCTGGTTCGGAGCGCCGGCGCCACATCAGCGCGGCTGCCGCGGCTACGGCTGCACTGCCCGCGGCGCCCGCCAGCACGGGGAGCTGGCGTCCGGTGCCGGCCGGCTCCGCGTGCGCGGGGCTCGCCGCGACCGTGGAGGTGTCATCGAGCGAGGGGGCCGGTGCCGTGGCCTCAGCCGTACCGCCGGTGGCGTCCGCCGACATGTCCTGCCCGTCCCCGGACGACATGTCCGGAACAGCAGGCGAGACGGTTGCCCTGCCCTCCAGGCTGCGCAATCGAGTGGTCGGCGCGTCGCCCGCTGTCGCCTGCGAGCCGTCCTCAGACGGGAGCACCGAGGTGGACGCAGACCTGCTCACCTCGATGCCGTAGTGGCCGTAAAGCTGCTCCTCCTCGGCCGGCGTCAGCCCCGCGTCGGCGCGGCCGACCTGCGGAGCCGTCAGCACGGCCTCCTGACGCACGCCCAGCCGCACGCCACCGTCCGTGCCCGTGGCGTCCAGCAGGGGAAGAAAGATGCTCGAGCCGCTGCCGGACGCGTCCAGGGTGATCCATTCCGGGGCACCGGTTGCGTCGTCCGCGTACACGCGGTTGCAGGTGCCGAGCTGCTGCCCATCGGCGTCGAACACGGGCAGGCCGATCCAGCCGATAGCGACGGTCGCCTCGGGTAGTGCCATGGGTGCTGCCTCCGTCCACCTGGCACGGAGCGGCGGAGGGTGCTCCGCCGGCCCGTTGACCTCGTTCGTGACGGAAGTCTGCTCACTCTTGCGAGCACTATGCGTGCCCGGCGGTGCCAAATACTGCACTCGCCTCCGCTTTCCCGACCGCCTCGCCGGGCAGTGAGCCCCCATGAGTCTGGGATCGGTGCAGTGGATCGGGACCGCTACGACCCTCATCCGCTACGGCGGCTTCACGCTGCTCACCGACCCCAACTTCCTGCATCAGGGTCAGCGCGTGTACCTGGGGCACGGCCTGTGGAGCCGGCGCCTGACGCAGCCCGCGCTCGACATCGAGGAGCTGCCCGAGCTGGACGCGGTGGTGCTCTCACATCTGCACGGTGACCACTTCGACCGGGTCGCCAAGCGCCGGCTGGACAAGACCCTGCCGATCGTGACCACCCGGGCCGCCGCCGGGCGCCTGCGGGATCTCGGCTTCGGCTACGCCGAGGCGCTGAGGCCGTGGCAGGCCACCACCCTGCACCGGGGGGAGGCGCGAGTGACGATCACTTCCCTGCCCGGTCACCACGCCCGCGGCTTCGCCGAGCGGCTGCTGCCGCCGGTCATGGGCGCACTGCTGGAGTTCTCCGGACCGGACGTTGTCCCCTACCGCATCTACCTCACCGGTGACACGTTGCTGCACCGCGACCTGGACACGATCGCGAGCCGCTTTCCCGACATAGACCTGGCCGTCGTGCATCTCGGCGGCACCCGCGTCCTCGGCGCCAAGGTGTCGATGGACGGCCGTGACGGCGTGGACCTGATCAACCTGATCGGTCCGCAGGACGCGGTTCCGGTGCACTACGGCGACTACGGAATCTTCACCTCCCCGTTGAGCGAGTTCACCGACGAGCTCGCCTCCCGGCCCCCGGACAGCCGGGTACGGGTACTGGCACGCGGGGAGTCGCTGCCATTGCCCGCCTCCGCGCCGGACGGGCTACGGTCGTAAGAAGCGGACACAGGAGGCGGCATGTCCCAACCACCCACGCCCGGCCCGAAGTCCCCATCCGGCGAGGCCACCGGCCCCGGCCCCCAGGCTGCCCCTCCCGGCCAGGCCAGCCACGACCCGGCGATCCCCCAGGCGCTGCGCGAATTCATGGTCACCGGCTGGGCGCCGGAGGGGGTGGTAGCCACCCCAGGCGGGGAGGTTCCACAGCCTGACCCCATCGCCCCGTACTGCGCGCGGCGGCGGCAGGCGCTGTCCGAGCGGTTTCCGGGGGATGCGCTGGTGATCCCGACCGGGACCCTCACCGTTCGGGCGAACGACACCGACTACCCCTTCCGGCCGGGCAGTGACTTCTTCTGGCTGACCGGTGAGCACGAGCCGGACGCGGTTCTCGTGCTCCGCCCGGAAGGCGACGGGCATGCGGCCACGCTGTTCGTCCCGCCGCGCTCGGACCGCAGCTCGCTGGCCTTCTACACCGACCGGCGCTACGGCGAGCTGTGGGTGGGCCCACGGCGCGGCGTCGAAGGCACCGCCCAGGCGCTCGGCATCGTCACCCGTCCACTGGACGAGCTGGCCGCCGAGCTCACGACGCTGACCGAGGTGGGCGACAAGACGCGGGTGCTCCGCGGCCGGGACGCCAGGGTGGAGTCCCCAATCGACAGCGACGAGGCGCACGACGCCGAACTGGCTGAGGTGCTCTCCGAACTGCGCCTGATCAAGGACGAGTTCGAGGTCGCCGCCCTGAAAGATGCCGTCGCCGCCACGATCCGGGGCTTCGCGGACGTGGTCCGCGAGCTTCCGCGCGCGATCGAGACGAGTGAACGCTGGATAGAGGGCACCTTCGACCGGCGCGCCCGCGTCGAGGGCAATGACGTCGGCTACGGCAGCATCTGCGCCGCCGGGGCGCACGCCACGGTGCTGCACTGGGTCCGCAACGACGGCCCGGTCCGGCCCGGTGATCTCATGCTCCTGGACATGGGGGTCGAGGCGAACTCCCTGTACACCGCCGACATCACCCGGACTCTGCCGATCAGCGGACGCTGGACACCGATCCAACGCCTGCTCTACGAGGCGGTGCTGGAAGCTCACCGGGCTGCCCTGGCTGCCGTCCAGCCGGGCGCGGACTTCCTGGCGCCGCACCGGGCGGCGATGGAGGTGCTGGCGCGCTTCCTGGAGTCCGAGGGGATCCTGCCCGTCCCCGCTGAACAGTCGCTGCGGCCGGACAGCGGCCTGCACCGCAGGTACACGCTGCACGGGGTGTCACACATGCTGGGGCTGGACGTCCACGACTGCGCCGCCGCCCGCAATGAGTTCTACCGGGAGGGAACGCTGCAGCCGGGCATGGTCCTCACCGTCGAGCCCGGCCTGTACTTCCAGGTCGACGACGAGACCGTCCCCCCCCAGTTTCGGGGCATCGGCATTCGCATCGAGGACGACGTGCTTGTCACCGAATCCGGCTCACGGGTGCTGTCGGCCGCACTGCCGATCGATCCGGACGAGATCGAAGCCTGGATGGCGGAGCTGCTGCAACGCTGACGGTGCAGGCCGCCGCACCCGAGCGGCTGTGCGGCAGAGCGGCTAGGGCGTGTCTGCCAAAGACGGGGTGAACAGCCATCCCGCCGTACACCGAATGGAGGGTCGGCTTGTGAGACACGCGCTCATGCCGAGTTGAGGATGTTGGGACGACTGCGCCGACGGTGCCCGCTCGTGCCGATGAGCGTCCAACTGCTGACGCTCCATGACCGCCATCTGACAAGCCCTGAACACGCAGGACCCCTAGTCGAGGCAGAACTCGTTGCCCTCGACGTCCTGCATCAGGAGGCACGATTCGTTCTCCTCGTCGGCAGGTAGCAGACACAGGCGCCGGGCGCCCAGCTGTTCCAGTCGAGTCGCCTCAGCCTCCAGGGCGGAGACTCGCTCATCGCCAGTCAGCCCCACCCCGACCCGCACGTCGAGGTGTACCCGGTTCTTGACCGTCTTGGCCTCGGGCACGCGCTGGAAGAACAGCCGTGGGCCAACCCCCTCCAGGTCCTGGCAGACCGAGGTCGAGCCCTGTCTCTGGACGGGGAGCGAGGCATCAAACGCCTCCCACGAGTCGAAGCCCGGCGGGGTGGGCGGGTCGACGTACCCGAGCACCGCCTTCCAGAACTCCGCAACGGCTCGCGGGTCCGCGCAGTCGAAGGTCACCTGAACCTGTTTCACGCTCGGCATCCCCGCAGCCTAGGACCGTGCTCCTAGCGACCCTCCTGCGTCCACACCCTCTCGATGGTCGCCCTCGCCGCGCAGGACTCGTCCTGGCGCTGTTGCAGTTGGCGGTGGGTCGTGGCGGGTGAGCCGGATGTCGACCTCGCGCTCGACGAACTCCCACTCCCTGGTCTGCCGTAGCCGGGCGACGAGTTCCTCAAACGCGGGCGCGTGCTCAGGGGCGTACTCGAACCAGGTGAGGAAGTCGAAGGGCTCGCCCAGGTCCCGGCCGTGATAGAGCCGACGGGCCACCGCAGGAAGGTACTCCAGTCCGATCTTGATGTGGTGGGAGGTCTCCTCGAACAGATCACGGCGCTCGTCCTGGGTCAGGCCCCACCACGCTGCGGACTTGGTGATCGGGATCAGCGCCGCTCGGGTGGCTTCCGGTCGGCCGAGTCCGGCCTGCCGGCTGGCCAGCGCCTCCTGCTCGTCCCGTCGGGTGTAGCGAGCGTTGCTGGTCACCCCACGGAGCGCCCACACCACCCCCGGCTCGGGCGCATCCGTCCTGTCGAGAACAGCCAGCCGCGGCACCACCGGCAAAGGCCCACCGGTCACCGGCTTCATGCTTTCGACTCGCCAGGCTCCACCGCCGCCACCGGCGAACACAGTTGGCGGCATGCGCCTCACGCTATCTAAAGGAGCGGCGCCGGCGCGGCTCCTCCGAGGGGAATCACCTCGACGAGGTCCGTTCGCTGGCAGGATGCCGGACGTGATCGGTCAAAGCGACGGCGAGCGGATGCTGTTGCACATCCTCGAGGCTGCTCATCTGACCCGCCCGAATGAGTTGCCTCGGCTGATCGCGGACGCCGCCGCTCAGATCGGCGCCGACGACGTCGCGGTCTACGTCGTTGACTACGCCCAGCACTTGCTTGTTCCGCTGCCAGTGGCGGGCGCGGCGCGGGAAGCGCTCCGGATCGACGCGACGCTGGCGGGACTGGCGTTCCGCCGGGTCGAGTTGCAGCAGAGCGACGAGGCTGGTCGCACACGGCTCTGGATCCCCATTACCGATGGAACCGACCGAGTCGGCGTCCTCGGGCTGGTGCTGGACACACATGCGGCAGCCGACGAGATCACGATCGCGCGCGTGCGTGGTCTGGCGGCGCTCGTCGCGGAGTTACTGCAGAGCCGAAAGGCGCTGGCGGACGCATTCGGCGCAGCGGCCCGGCGGGAGGAGATGTCGCTGGCCGCGGAGATGCAGTGGCAGCTCTTCCCTCCCCTCACGTACGCCGATCACGACGTGATGATCGCCGCCGGGGTGGAGCCGGCCTACGACGTCGGCGGGGACGCGTTCGACTTTGCCGTGGACGGGGACGTTGCGCGGTTCGCGATCTTCGATGCGATGGGGCACGGGCTGCAGGCGAGCCTGCTGTGCGTCACCGCGGTGGCGGCCTATCGCAACAGCCGCCGCGGAGGCGGCGGGTTGGTCGCGAGCGCGGTCGCGGTGGACGCGGCGATCAGCGAGGCGTTCGGCCCGGACCAGTTCGTCACCGTGGTGCTTGCGGAGTTGCGCCTGGACACCGGCGCGCTGCGGGTCGTTG
>JALYNC010000131.1 GCA_030773415.1 Actinomycetota bacterium | reverse complement strand
GGCCACGCCGCAGGCGATGACAGTCCTCCCGGGTCCGCGGTCGACGAGGACTCCACCGACGTGGATGCGGACGGCGGCGAGCAGGACTAGAGCGGGCGGGCCGGCAGTGAAGCGAGCCCGTCCCCGTCGCCGACGGATCAGCCCGATGCCGATAACGGCCGACGCCGACCCGATGCTGGGACCAGTGAGGAGGCGGGCGCGTCCAGCCCGTCGCCTACCGCAAGTGCGTCGCCTACGGGGTGAGTGGGTGGGGCCGCGACCCCAGCCAGTGGGACGCAAGCCCTTCCACGCCGTGGCGAACAACTTCCGAGGAGAGTCCCCCCAGGTGGAGAGAGGTGACGCTGAAGCTCACCAGCTGGTGGGCCCGGAAGCCGCCCCACGGATCCGGGCAGCGGAATGACGAGCAGAATGATCGGATGACCAGCGACCAGCCCACCGCAGGCGTGCCATCCCCGCACGACGGCAGCGCCGATCTCGTGCCGTTCCGTGAGGCGGTGCGGACGTGGTTCGCCATCTCCCTGCAGACCTTCGGTGGCCCCGCGGGTCAGATCGCGGTGATGCAGCGGACGCTCGTCGACGAGAAGCGCTGGATCGGTCAGCAGCGGTTCCTGCACGCCCTCAACTACTGCATGTTGCTGCCCGGGCCGGAGGCGCAGCAGCTGGCTGTCTACATCGGGTGGCTGCTCAACGGCGTCCGCGGCGGCCTCGTCGCCGGCACGCTGTTCGTGCTCCCCGGTGTCGTCGCGCTGCTGGCGCTGTCGGCGATCTACGTCGCGTACGGGTCCACCACCGCCGTGATCGCACTGTTCGCCGGGCTGGCCCCCGCGGTGCTCGCGATCGTGGCGCAGGCCGTTCTGCGGGTCGGCAAGCGGGCGCTCGCCTCGCCCGCGCTCGTGGCACTCGCCGTGGCGGCATTCGTTGCCCTCGCCGTGTTCGCGGTGCCTTTCCCCGTCGTGGTGGCGGTGGCAGGCCTGATCGGCTGGCTGCTGCACCGGTACGCGCCCCACCTCGTCGCAAGCGGTGGCGGCGGGCACGGGCCGGCCAAGGACGGCCCTCCTCCCGTCATCCCTGACGACGCCCTGCACTCGGAGCCGCCGACGCGCGGGCGGGCGCTCAAGGTGATCACGATCGGCCTGGCGGCGTGGGTGCTGCCGCTGCTCGCTGTAGTTCTCTGGACCGGTCGAGACAGCGTCTTCACCGAGCAGGGCCTGTTCTTCTCGGGTGCGGCGCTGGTCACCTTCGGCGGTGCCTACGCGGTCCTCGCCTACGTGGCGCAGCGCGCTGTGGAGACCTACGGCTGGCTGGCCCCGGGAGAGATGGTCCGCGGGCTGGCGCTGGCCGAGACCACGCCCGGTCCGCTGATCATGGTGGTGCAGTTCGTCGCTTTCCTCGGCGCCTATCGAGACCCGGGCGGGCTCGACCCGTGGGCGGCGGCCCTGCTCGGCGCGCTGCTGACGACGTGGGTGACGTTCGTGCCCTGCTTCCTGTTCATCTTCCTCGGCGCTCCGTACGTGGAGCGGCTGCGCGGCAACCAGGCGATCTCGGCGGCGCTCACCGGCATCACCGCGGCTGTCGTCGGCGTCATCGCCAACCTGGCGGTGTACTTCGCCCTCCACACGCTGTTCCGGAGGACGTCCGAGTTCGTCGCCGGACCGGTGCATCTCCAGCTTCCGGATGTCGGCACGCTGCGTCCGGTGGCGCTGGCCATCACCATCGCCGCCGTCGTCATGATCTTCAAGATGAACTGGTCGGTGCTGCGGACGCTGGGCGTCTGTGCGCTCCTCGGGCTTGTCGCCGCGGTGGCCGGCCTGCCCGTCAGCTGACGCTCGCGGGACCGGTCAGCGCGGTACAGCCGGCCGCCCGTCGGCCTGACGGCGAGTCCGGTGAAAGAGCCTGCCGGCACGCTGCGGATGGTCACTTGATGAACTGGGTTCGAGGTCGCGTGTCGCTCCGTTCTGCCGGTGGCTGCTCCCATCGGAGACTGCCGGCTTCGGCCAGGTGCGCCTCCAGGCCTGAGGTCGCCGAGCGTGGCGGCAGGCCCACCAGCGGACCGGGCACGGACCCCCCGCCGCTGCCGAGCATGCGCACCGCCGAGGTGGACGAGCCCACGGCTTCCTGGCCAGCCTCGACCGGGCTGCCTCCCGCAGCGCCGAGCTGGCCGAGGTGCTCTCGGCCGAGCTGGTGGGCGAGCGTCCCACCGCCCCGGCTCAGGAGCTGCTGCCCGGCCCGGAGGTGGACCTGGAGCGCGCACCGGGGTGCCGTGCCCCGGACATGACGATCGGCAGGCGCCGCCGCCCCCAGCCGCCGGGGGGGCTGCCGTACCGCCCGGCGACCGCGGTGCCGCACGCGCGGCAGCGGCCGTGGTCGTCGAGACGGTACGCACGGATGGCGTGCCAGTCGCGCTCCACGACCAGCTCGCCGCAGCCTGGGCAGAGGGTCGTGCCACCCGCCCGGTCGTGAACGTTGCCGGTGTAGACGTAGCGCAGGCCGTTCCGCGTCGCGATCTCGCGGGCTCGGGTGAGGGTGGCAGGCGGTGTGGGCGGCACGTCGCGCATCTTGAAGTCGGGGTGGAAGGCGGTGAAGTGCAGCGGCACGTCGACGCCGAGTTCGTCGGCGATCCACGCGCTCATCGCGGCGATCTCGTCGTCCCCGTCGTTGTGACCCGGAATGAGCAGTGTCGTGATCTCGAGCCACACGTCGGTCT
>JALYNC010000130.1 GCA_030773415.1 Actinomycetota bacterium | reverse complement strand
GCAGCGCCCGCGGGCTGAGGCGGATCGGCTCGTTCCGACCCCGTCCGCCGCTGGTGCTCTGGGGGAGGCGATGGTGCGCTACGCGCACGCCGTCAGCGCCCGTGGCTCCCATGTCTCGGTCGCCGACGTCAAGGCCGTCCGACGGCTGCTGGCAGTCGGCAGCCTGCACGCGGCGTCGGTCCTGGAGCGTGCCGCACCCGCCCTGGCCGGCGCGGCGGACGTGGCACACCAACTGCGGGCAACGGTGGAGGCCGCCGGCGTGCTGCGGGACGCCCCAGCGCGCTCGATGACGCCGCCACACCTCGACCTCATCGCGGCCAGCCGCGACCTCGTGACCGAGCTGACTGGGCTCGCGGCCCAGGCCGCCCGGCTTCCCGGCGGCGCGGCGCCGCACGACCTGCATCGACTGGCCGCAGCGGCGCTGCCCTTCGCCGAGCACGTCCCCACCCTCGCCACGGCGCTCGACCTGTCCGTGCGAGAGGCGCTGGCGGACCGCCTGATGCTCATCCCTGGGACCACAGCAGACGCCCGAACCAGCGCCATCAGCTGGGTCACCATCACCATGGGACCCCGCCGCGACAACCCGCCGGCCATCGCCCTCGGCACCGAACAGCTCGCCACCACCGCCCGCCGGCTCCCACCGGTCGTGCGGCACGCCAGGCAGGAACTCGCCCGCCACGCCAGCACCGTCCCGACCGCCACTCAGCAGGCCGTGCTCGACGCCCGAAGGCATGTCGGCGCCGCCCGCACCGAGTTGCGGCAGACCCTGGCCCAGCGAGTCAGCAGCCAGCCCGGCGTACTCAGCTCAGGGCTTCCTGCGCACCCGCGCCTGCCCGGGGCGCACCCGACCGGCCAGCAGCGATGACGCAGCACGGCCCAACCAGGATCCGACGCGAACCACGACCGTCTGAGCTGGCGGCGTGCAGTGGAACCGGTGCCACCAGTCACGCCCGCATCCTCAACTCCACGGCCGAGGTGGCAGGGCTGGCCTCGCCGAGACAGCGGACCCGCTCCGGATCCGCCGCTGGCTGGTCCAGCAGGCGGCGCACGACGGATCGTTGCCCAGCGTCCGCGTGGGCCGCCGCATACTCATCCCGCGCTCCCGGCTGCTGGCCTGGCTCGACGGCCAACAGGACCCCGGCGCACCGGGTCCCGGCGCACACCGGCGCCCCCGCGGTGACCGTTCTGGCGCCCCGCAGCCCACACGCCGGCTGACCTCTGGCGGTCGTCCACAACCCAGGTGTTGTCCACATCTGGTCCGCCGACCGCCTGGGACCGCCCGGCGCCGGCGCAGGGTGACTTCGAAAGCCGACCGAAGGAGCGAGATGGCCATCCACCGTGACGTCATCATGGCGCCCGGCGGGCCCAGGGCGACGCCCGAGCTCAGGTCCGAGTCTGAAGATGCGACGGCGTACGACCAGCTGCTTCGTGACGCCGTCACGGCACTGACCGCGGCCGCCAGCCTCACCTGGACCGAGCGTTGGCCCGACGGCACCGCCTCGAGCCGGCCGTGCGACTGGGCGGAGTTCGTCACCCTCGCGCTGGCCGGCGCGGCCGCCAACATCGGCGGCATCGAGACCGTCCTGGCCGGCCGGCCCGGCTCCTGGGAAGCCGATGCCGTTCGAAGGCTGCTGACCGCCACCGTCGGGCACCACGAGCAGCAGCTGCTCACACACCGCACCGATCCCGTCGTGGTGAGCATCAACGTCGACGACATGATGGTGGACCTGGGAGCCTGGCAGGCCTACGACGACGCCTGCGACGCTCTGCAGCGGCGGTACGACGACCTCGGCCTGTCCGATGTCAGAAGCACGTCTAGGTCTGCGCGGGATGTCCTGGCCGGCTTGGCGGCGGCCACGCCGGAGCAGGAACGCGGGTGCGAGCAGATTGCCGAGCTCGAGGACCGGCTCGAGCAACAGCGTCGCCAGGACTGGACTGCCT
Source organism: Actinomycetota bacterium (assembly GCA_030773415.1). Lineage (GTDB taxonomy): Bacteria > Actinomycetota > Actinomycetes > JALYNC01 > JALYNC01 > JALYNC01. Next base: position 1,312 of record JALYNC010000130.1, on the reverse strand, counting down.
ACGGCGCAGCGCTCGCGACCCACATTCAGGCGCAGGTCCCCCGGGTCGAAGGACTGCGGGTCCCGGTCGTGGTTCATGTTGACGTCGACCTGGTCCCGGCGGGCGGTCCGCCTGGCACCTGGGGCAGTGGGGTGGGCGAGTCGATCCCTGAGCGACTGCTGAATGCCGCCGTCCGGGCGACCCCGCTACCTGGTCATGGACGCACCCCCCTCGAGCGTCTCGAACAGGACGGCTGAAGGGTGTCCACGCGTCCATGCCTTGATCCTGCGCGCGGCCGGGCACCGGAGCAGGGGTGTGTGACCGGCCGGGCGGCGGCGCACCTCTGGAGGGCATCCCGGGCCGCGTGCGCCGCCGGCCCGGACCCGTGCCCCACCGGTGACCACCCCGCACGACGGCAGGCGCTCGTGGTCATGGCCGCGCGGGGACGGTGGCCGACGAGCCGTGGGCGCGGTGTGTGCGCAGCCCGGTGCACCGACAGTCGGCGCGTCGGTGAGACATGGTCGCGTCATAGCCATTCTCGGGAGCTGTCGGCGTTGCTTGGACGGCTCCGGTGCCGAGCAACACACTGGGCGGCGGGGCTGCTCGAGGCCGGACGTGCGGCACGGAGCGCGCCAGAGGCCCGACGGGCCGGAACGGGTCTGCGCGGCGTCATCGACGAGGCGGCTGGCCCCTCACCTACGCGGCGGACCGTCCGTCGTGGTTGAGGGAACCGTCTACAAGCGCTGCTACTGCCGAGACGGCGACACCGGTCGTGTTCTCGGGGTCGCGTGCCCCCAGCTGCGCAAGCCGCGGCACGGCAGCTGGGCCTATCAGTTCCGGCTCGAGCCGGGCGGCAAGCAGTACCGGCGGGGGGGCTTCAAGAGCCAGACCGACGCCCACGAGGCGATGCAGCACGCCCGCGTCGAGCTGGTCAGGACGCCGGTCGAGGCGGCCGAGCCGTCTCTAAGCACCCGGGAGTGGCTGCTGTTTTGGCTGGCTGAGAAGGAGCAGCTTGGGGGAGCGTCGGCCGCAGGGCGGAAGGTGGCGGCGACGACCGCCCGCGGCTACCGCGCACACCTGGAGCTGTACCTCATCCCGGCGCTGGGGGACATCCCGCTGACCGACCTGGCGGCGCACGACATCGCGCGCCTGTTCCGCGACCTGGAGGCCGCGCAGAGCACCCGGAGCCGCCCGCTGACGGCGGCCTCGATCCGCCGGGTGTACTCCACGCTGCGCAGCGCGCTGAACGCCGCCGTCCGGCAGCAGAAGCTCGAGCGGAACCCGGCGCTGCAGATCGACCTGGCCAGCGGCACTCGACCCAAGGCCATGGTGT
>JALYNC010000129.1 GCA_030773415.1 Actinomycetota bacterium | reverse complement strand
ATTGGCCGCGCCGACAGCGGCCGGCAGGCCGACCGTGGTCACCGCGGAGGCGACCAGCCGCAGGGCGGCGCGCCGGCGCGTTCGGCCGAGCGGAGCGGGGCGCCAGCACGCCAGCTCCCCCTCGCCGAAGTGCACGGCGCTCGCCAGCAGCACCGCCTTTTCCATGCCGGTCCCGCCGCGCCGGACGACGACGGTCGACCCGACGGCCAGCAGCGCGTAGCCGGCGATCAGCGCCGCGTGGCGCGGACGCGAGCCGCGCGACGCGGCCCGCAGCAGCTCGCTGTCGGCGGCGCCATGCGGCATGCCCAGAGCGAGCGCCCCGAGCACGACCGCCTGCTCGGCCCGACCGCCAGGTGCCCGGCGGGACAGCACCGCGCTGCTGGCCAGCGCGGCGAGCACGACGGCGCGCGAGGTGCGCCGGGCTTGCGGCAGCAGCACGGTCACCAGGCGTCGCCCGCGCGGATGTCACAGCTGCCTGTCATACCTGGCACGCTAGGTCAAGCGCACGCCCGGCCCGACGAGCTCACCGATCACCAGCCCTGCCAGCGCGCTCACATGCCGGAGGCTGACCGGCGAACCTGCGACCCTCCCTGTCGATGCACGCACCAACGCCCGCTCACCGGCTACAAGTGGACATCTCAAGCCGCCGTTGCGGCCATGTCTCCAACGGTGGCGTGAGTCGACCACCGTGGGCACCGCGACGGAGGACGGCTAACGGCACCTCCCGGTAGCCAGTGAGGATGGCCAACGGTGGGCGAGTCCGGACAGCACAGAGCCCCACCCCCAAGCAAGGGGACGGGGCGCTGCGGGGCGGGCCTGTTACTGCTGGCCGGGGGCCCGCTCGGACGGGCTGCCGGTGCGCTCGCGGCACACGGAAGCGCCCGGCGTCGGGTCGCCATCCTCGCGGCCGTCCTGACCGAAGTAGGAGAAGCCGGGGGAGTCGCCCTTCACGCAGTGAGCTGCCGAAGCGGCACCGCTGGTACCAAGAGCCATTCCTGCCGCCACCACGGTTGTCAGGGCGGCATACGCAAGAGTTTTCTTCATCAGAAATCTCCGTCAGGTAGGGGCCATAGGACTGGGTCTCGACGTTCGGTCACGGCTGTCGGGCGGTTCGGTCGGACCTGTCACCGCGCCTGCGGACAAGTGCTCGCCTGCGCTTGCCCTCGTACGGCTAGCGCTGGGTTCCGCTGCGGTCGGGCCCGGTGAGGGGTGGCGTCAGCAGGCGTCCGTGGGGACGGTTGACGAGCAATCGCCACTCTTAACCGATGAGCGTGCACGCCGCGATCTACACGAGGCTCTCCCAAGACCGCAACGGTGAGGCGGTGGTGGTTGCTCGCCAAGAGCGCGCCTGCCGGGAGCTCGCGCAGCGCCTAGGCTGGACCGTCGTCGGCGTGTACGAGGACAACGACACGAGCGCATACGGCCGCAAGCCGCGCCCCCGTTACTTGGAGATGTTGGAGGATGTGAAGGCGGGGACGGTGACGGCTCTGATCGCCTACCACTCCGACCGGCTCTATCGGCACCCAGTGATCTCGAGGAGCTGGTGCGGCTAGTGCCGCATCAAGCAACCTTCGCCTTCTTGATCGTGCTGGCCTTGGTGACGACTTGACGTAGCAACTCGTCGTGGGCGTGCCGGTTTCGCCAGGCAACGTAGCGGCGGATCATGCTGGCCTGCTCGGCGTGGCTGGCGTGGTCGGTGCCGTCCAGAGCGAAGTAGCGCAACGCCGTGAACTGGGCCTCGATGCGGTTGAGCCAGCTGCCGTAGAACGGGACGTAGGCCAGCTCAACGTTGTTCGCCGCGGCCCAGTCCCCGACCCGACGGTCGGTCTTGGTACTCAGGTGAGGGCTGAAGTTGTCCAACACGATCGCGATCCGCACCTCGGCCGGGTGCAGCGAGCGCAGATAGCGGCAGAACGCCAGGAACTCGGTCCGGCCCTTGCGCTTGGTGATGTGGCCGTAGAGCTTGTCGCGGCTCAGGTCGTAGCCGGCGAGCAGGTGCCGCACCCCGTGCGGGCGCTTGTAGGTCGCCCGGCGGGTCCGTCGGCGCGGCTTCTTCGGGTCGCCCTTGCCGGCGGCGACCGGCGCCCACTGCCTGCCCGGGTGCGGCTGCAGGTTCAGCGGTCCGAACTCGTCCATGTAGATCACCACGGTGGGATCCCCTGGCCCGGGCACCGTCTTGCCGTCGGCGATCGCGTAGAGCTCCAGCACCCGGTTCTTCTTGGCCTCGTAGTCCGGGTCGGTGCTGGTCTTCCAGGTCTTCACGGCTTGAAAGCTGACGCCCTCCTCGCGGAGCAGCAGGCGTAAGCCCTCGTGGCTGATGTCGTCGACCACCCCCTTCGCGACCAGGAAGTCCGCCAGCTTCGGCAG
>JALYNC010000128.1 GCA_030773415.1 Actinomycetota bacterium | reverse complement strand
GGCTGGTGCTGCTGGCCAGCACCAGCCGGGTCGCTGCCGGCCTGCTGACCTGGCAGGCCTGGCAGCAACTGCACGCCGGGCTCGTCTTCGCCGGACGCAGTGCGTCGTCACCGCAGCTGCCGGCGCTCGCGGCCGCAGGAGTCGACGTGGAGCTGGTAGAGGACGAGTCGCCCGCGTCCGTCGCCCGGATGCTGCGGGCCCGCGCCCAGCCGGACCGCGCCGCTGTCTGGCTTGCCGGACCGAGTGGTGATCCGGACCTGGCCCGCGAGCTGGCGCAGCTGGCGGTGTCCGACCCGGCCGTCGAGATCGAGGTGGTGTACGGCTCCTACGACGTGCCTGGCGCCCGCCTGCTGGATCTCGTGGCCCTGCAGGACCGGTTGCGCTCTCCGGGCGGCTGCCCCTGGGACGCCGAGCAGACGCACGAGTCACTGGTGCAGTACCTGCTGGAGGAGGCGTACGAGACGGTGGACGCCCTGGAGACGGGCGACCGAGCCGGGCTGCGCGAGGAGCTCGGTGACCTGCTGCTCCAGGTGATCTTCCACGCCAGGGTGGCCGAGGAGCACCCGGACGACCCGTTCAGCATCGACGACATCGCCGGCGGCATCGTCGACAAGCTGGTCCGCCGGCATCCGCACGTGTTCGCCCCGCCCGCTCCGGAAGCGGTCGGCGAACCCCAGGCGCTCCTCCGGTCGGACGCGGCGGCCGCGGTGCAAGCAACCTGGGACGAGCTCAAGGCTGCCGAAAAGGGCCGGACGTCGGTCACCGACGGGGTTCCGATGGGCCAGCCGGCACTGTCGCTGGCCGCCGCGCTGCTGCGCCGGGCGGCCCGGATCGGCGTGCCGCTCGAGCTCATGGTGGGAGCGACCGACGGGCTCCCCGCGGCCGTCGCCGCCGCCGCGGCCGAGGCGCAGGAGCGGGCCGGCTCGATCGACGCTCTTGGTGACCTGCTGCTCACCGTGGTGGCGCTGGCCCGCACCAATGGAATCGATCCCGAGGCGGCGCTGCGTGGATCGGCCCGCCGGCTGCGGGCCAGGCTGCTGGCGGTGGAGAGCGCGGCCGACGGGATCTCCGGCGCGCCGGAGTGGCGCGAGTTGTGGCGGGCCACGGCAGAGATCGGTGAGCTCGCCGAACCGGCCGCATCTTCAGCCGGAGCCGCTGCGGCAGAACTCGCGGCGGAAGACAGCCTGCGGGACGAGGTCCCCGAGGAGGCGCTGGAGCGCCTGCACGAGCACTGATCACCACCACTGGCGGCAACCCGGCGGCCGCATTCACCCGTACCGGTGACGCGGAAGCACGTACTGTCTGTGCTCAGACAAACACGTACCGTCCTTCAAGGAGTGGCAGTGAGCACATCCGAGCAGCGCATCGCAGCACTTGAAGCGCAGGTCGCGCAGCTGACGGCGCAACTCGCGTCGCCGTCGGGGCAGGCGGCGTCCTCGCAGGGAGCTGGTCCGCAGACCGCGGCTTCGCAGGCGGCGGCTCAGCAACCAGCCCCCGCCGAAGCCGCGCATTCGGCGTACGACCGGCGCGCGCTGCTGCGGCGCGGCGGGTTGGCGGCCCTTGCCGGAGCGGCCGCCATCCCACTGGTCAGCACGCCTGCCGCTGCCGCCCCAGGGGACCCGCTGGTGATCGGCACGGAGAACTCCGCCGCCGGCACCGAGACCGGCCTGACGGCGACGGTGCCTGACGAGGCGACGCTGCGCCTGCGTAATACCGCGCAGACCACCGAGACCACCGACGCCGGGCCCATCACGTATGGACACCCCTCCCTGCAGCTGACCCCGATGGACGCGCTGGACACCGACCCCCGGAGCACGGAGGTCGGCGACCTCGCCGCCACCTCCGACGGCCTGCTGATGTTCGGCGCGCAGGCCGGCACCTCTGGCGCCCCGGCCTACGCAGTGCCGGTGTTCACCGGCAGCTTCGCCAGCTACCCGGAGTTCATCGCGCCGCGCCGGGTGCTCGACACCCGCTACCCGACATCGACCACGGTGAACGACGCCCGGGACAACATCGTCAACCCCGGTACGGCGCTGGACACCTCGGGGCGACTCAAGGCCGGCGGAACGATCTTGCTCGACCTGTCGACCTACGTCACCGGTGGCGCCGGAATTCTCGGTTACCTGACAGTGGTCGGCCCGACCGCGAACGGGTTCCTCACCGTCTATCCGGAGGACGTGCCCAAGCCGAACACCTCGAACGTGATTTACACCAAGGGCCAGGTGTTCACGGGCTTCGTCGTCTCGGGAGTCGGTGGGCAGGACGCCGTGCGGATCTACAGCTCCGTCGCGACCCACGTCCTGCTGGAGATCGTGGCCTTCCAGGTGCGCGACCCCTTCTCTCTCAACACCGCCATTCTGTCCGGCGCGGCCAAGGCGGCGGCCGCCGGACGGGCACCCGCCCGCCGGCAGCGGTAGCGGAGGTTGGGTCTGCGATTCGCTGAGAGGACGCGCCGGGTCTGATCGCCGGGCGCGCCTCCCGGCGCGGGTAGTCTGAGGCGATCGCCGGCGAGCTCCGCGCGCCGGGCCGCCGGAATGTTCAGGAGCGTTATCCGTGTCGTCCATCGAGGCCGTCGCTGCCCGCGAAATTCTCGATTCGCGCGGCAACCCCACCGTCGAGGTGGAGATCGGCCTGGACGACGGCGTCGTGGCGCGTGCCGCCGTGCCGAGCGGGGCCTCCACCGGAGCATTCGAGGCATACGAGCTGCGCGACGGTGACCAGCGCTACCGCGGCAAGGGCGTCGGCAAGGCGGTGCTCGGGGTCCTCGACGAGATCGGCCCCGAACTCGTGGGTCACGACCCCAGCGAGCAGCGCCTCATCGACAGCGTGCTGCTCGACCTGGACGGCACGCCGAACAAGGCACGCCTCGGCGCCAACGCCGTCCTCGGCGTGAGCCTGGCGGTCGCCCGGGCGGCCGCGATGTCCGCTGGCCTGCCGCTGTTCCGGTACCTGGGCGGCCCGAATGCGCACCTGCTGCCGGTGCCGATGCTGAATGTGCTCAATGGTGGTGCGCATGCCGACACCAACGTCGACGTCCAGGAATTCATGATTGCTCCTATCGGCGCCGCCACGTATACGGAGGCGCTTCAGTCGGGCGTCGAGGTGTACCACTCGCTGGCGTCCGTGCTGAAGAAGCGCGGGCTGCGGACCAGCGTCGGCGACGAGGGTGGATACGCCCCCGACTTGCCGGCCAACCGTGACGCGCTGGACCTGTTGCTGCAGGCGATCGACGGTGCGGGGTTCACCCCGGGGGCCGACATCGCGTTGGCGCTCGATGTCGCCGCCACCGAGTTCTACGACGCGCCGGCCGGCGGTTACCGCTTCGAGGGCTCCCTGCGCAGCGCCGAGCAGATGACCGACTACTACGAGAAGCTGCTGGGCGATTACCCGATCGTCTCCATCGAGGATCCGCTGTCCGAGGACGACTGGCAGGCGTGGAGCGCGCTGACCGAGCGGATCGGCGCCCGCGTGCAGATCGTCGGAGATGACCTGTTCGTCACCAACCCCGAGCGGCTGACCAAGGGAATTGCGACGTCGGCGGCGAACGCCCTGCTGGTGAAGGTCAACCAGATCGGGACGCTCACCGAGACGCTCGACGCCGTCAGCCTGGCGCACCGTTCGGGCATGCGAGCCATGATGAGCCACCGCTCGGGCGAGACCGAGGACACCACCATCGCCGATTTGGCGGTGGCGGTGAACTGCGGTCAGATCAAGAGCGGGGCGCCGGCCAGGTCCGAGCGGGTGGCGAAGTACAACCAGCTGCTGCGGATCGAAGAGGAGCTGGACGACGCCGCCCGGTACGCCGGCGCCGCGGCCTTCCCCCGATTCTCGCCCGTCGGATAGCGCATGCGCCTGCCTCGCCGGCACCTGCCCGGGTCCCGTAAGCCCGTCCCACGCGATGCCGGACGTGCCCCCGCGGGTCGCGCCCCGGCGGTCAAGCGCGATCCGGCAGTGCCCAATCGGCCCCAGGCCCGGACCCGTCCGGCGGGCAAGCTGTCCTTCGTGCCCCCTGCGGCGCCGCCCGCCACCGTGCGCCGCCGCGCCGGCTCGGTGCTGGTCGCCAAAGGTATGGCCGTCACCGGACGGGCAGCGATCCTGGGGCTCGCCGTCCTCGCGGTCGCGCTGACTCTGGCTTATCCGCTGCGCCAGTACCTGAGCCAGCGCGGTGAGCTCGCCGAGTTGGAGAAGGAGCATGCCGCCGCGGTGGCCGAGGTGGGAAGGCTCGCCGAGCAGCGCCGGCAGCTGGATGATCCCGATCGGATCCGCGCCATGGCCCGCTCGCGCCTGAACTACGCCATGCCGGGGGAGCGGGTGTACCGGGTCACCGGCACGCCGCCGGCCCCCCCTCCCGCGCCGCTGGCCCGTGCCGAGGCGGTGGCGGCCGGTACCTGGTACGAGCGGCTGTGGGTGAGCACGCAGATCGCCGGCCAGCCGCCGGCTCTGCCGCCGAAGTGACGACGACGCCATCCGACGCAGGGGCCGGCGATCAGGATGCGCTGGACACGCGGGCCGTGCACGCCCAGCTGGGACGGCCGCCCCGCGGACTGCGCCGAATCGCGCACCGGTGCCCGTGCGGGCTGCCGGACGTGGTGGAGACCTCGCCGCGCCTGGAGGACGGCTCCCCGTTCCCGACGCTGTACTACCTGACCTGTCCGCGGGCATCCGCCGCCGTGGGCCGGATCGAGGCCACCGGCCGGATGCGGGAGCTGACCGCCGAACTGGCGGCCGACCCGGAGCTGGCCGCCTCCCACGCCGGCGCGCACGAGGACTATCTGCGTCGGCGGGACGCCATCGAGGTGCTGCCCGGGCGGGTGAGCGCCGGCGGCATGCCGGATCGGGTCAAGTGCCTGCACGTGCTGGTGGCCCACGAGCTGGCCGTTCCGGGCAGCAACCCGATCGGCCGGCAGTGCCTGGACGAGATGCCGCCCTGGTGGGACCGCGGACCCTGCATGGACCTGTCGTGAACGCCGCGCCCGGCGCTGGCGCCGGAGATGACGGAAGTGGCAGAAGTGGCCAGGCGCCGGCGGGCACGGTCCGGGTCGCCGGCATCGACTGCGGCACGAACTCGGTTCGGCTGCTGATCGCCGATGTGGGCGCGGACGGCGCGGTCCGGGACGTGGTCCGCCGGATGCGGATCGTCCGGCTCGGTGAGGGCGTGGACCGCACCGGCCGGCTCAACCCCGCCGCACTCGAGCGGACATTCACCGCCCTGCGCGGCTACGCGGACCTGATCGAGGCGGCCGGAGCGCGCCACGTCCGGATGTGTGCCACCAGTGCCACCCGGGACGCGGTCAATCGCGACGAGTTCGTGCGGGGTGTACGCAACATCCTCGGCGTCGAACCCGAGGTGGTGACCGGGGACGAGGAGGCGGCGCTGTCGTTTGCCGGCGCCACCGCCGGTGTGTCCGGTCTGGAGCCGCCGCTGCTGGTGGTGGACATCGGCGGTGGGTCCACCGAATTCGTGCTCGGCCCGGCACTCGGCGACGAGGGCGTCCTCGCCGCCGGGTCGTCCGGGAAGGAGCAGCCAGCGCTCGCGGCGCTTTCAGTGGACATCGGCTGCGTCCGGCTCACCGAGCGACACCTCGCCAGCGACCCGCCGGCCCCCGAGCAGGTGGCTGCCGCCGTCCGCGACATCGACGCGGGCATCGCGCTGGCCGCCGGGCGCGTGCCGCTGACTCGGGCCGTAACCGTGGTGGGCCTGGCGGGGACGGTGACCACCCTGGCGGCGTTGGCGCTCCAGCTGCCCGGATACGACCCGGACGCCATTCATCTGTCCCGGCTGGCCGCTGCCGACATCGAGCGGCTCACCTCCCAGCTACTGAGCGCACCCGCGGCCGAGCGGGCAGCGCTACCGGTGATGCACCCCGGCCGGGTGGACGTAATCGGTGCCGGTGCGCTGATATTGCGGCAGATTGTGCGGCACACCGGGGCGTCCGAGGTCGTGGTGAGCGAACACGACATCCTTGACGGGATCGCCCTGTCCGCCGCCCGGCGTGCCCGAACGGCGGGTGCGTCCGCGCCGTCGGCCATGGGATCCGACTTCAACCCGGACAGGAGCACCGATGGGTGAGCACGTGACCTTCCGCAGCAACGGCGACCAGGCGCAGGGATACCTGGCCCTGCCAGCCGCCGGCTCCGGGCCCGGCGTCGTCCTGATCCAGGAATGGTGGGGCCTGGTGGACCACGTCCGTGATGTGGCGGACCGGCTCGCGGGGGAGGGGTTCGTGGTCCTGGCCCCGGACCTGTTCCGTGGCGAGAACACAACCGAGCCGGACGACGCGATGCGACTGATGATGGGTCTCGCGATGGGCCGCGCCGCCCGCGACATCGCCGGTGCGGCCAGCTATCTGGCGGGCCGCGAGGAGGTCGCCGGCGGCATCGGGGCGGTGGGCTTCTGCATGGGGGGCAGCCTCGCCCTGTGGTCGGCGACGCTGTCCGACGACATCCGCGCAGCCGTCGGGTTCTATCCGGCCGTGCCGTGGGAGCGGATGGAGCCGACGTGGCCGCGCTACGACGGCAAGGCGGCGCAGATCCACAACTCCGAGGAGGACGGCGGGCCGGACGCCGAGAGCATGCGCGTCGCGCGCGAGTCGATCGAGGCGGCCGGCGGTGAGGTGACCGTCCACGGCTACCCCGGCACCTCGCACGCCTTTTTCAACGACCAGCGGCCGGAGGTGTACTCGGCGGAGGCATCCGGTCTCGCCTGGGCTCGGACCGTGGAGTTCCTGCGCCAGCGGCTGTCGGCCTAGCGGCTGCGGCGCAGCGGCTGACGGCGCAGTCGTCGTCCCCACAGTCCCAACGGTCTTAGCAGACCCGGAAGTCGGAGCCGGACGTGGATGTGCCGACCCGCGGCGTGAGCCCCGTGCCGCCCGGCACAGGGTGGCCTGGTGATCTCGCGAGCGCCCGCACGTCCGTGGCCGCCCGGGCGGCCGACGTCGTCGAGTTCGCCGCCGGCTCACCGACGCTGGACGAGGTGACTGCCCGGTCGTCGGTCTGCCGGGCCTGCCCCCGCCTGGTGCAGTGGCGCGAGGACGTGGCGCGAGCGCCACGGGCGTCGTTCGCGGCGCAGACCTACTGGGGTCGGCCGATCACCGGATGGGGTGACCCCGCCGCGCGGATCGCCGTCGTCGGGCTGGCGCCCGCCGCGCACGGCGGCAACCGGACCGGTCGCATCTTCACCGGCGACCGCAGCGGCGACTGGCTGTTCGCCGCGCTGTACCGGGCCGGTCTGGCCCGGCAGCCGACCAGCGTGACCGCCGACGACGGGCAACGTCTGATCGACACTCGAATGCTGGCAGCGGTCCGCTGTGCCCCGCCGGCGAACCGGCCGACGCCTGCCGAGCGGGACACCTGCCGGCCGTGGATGACCACCGAGCTGGCGCTGCTGCGGCCGCATCTGCGGGTGATAGTCGCGCTCGGCGGTTTCGCCTGGACGGCGCTGTGGCCGTCACTGGGTCAGCTCGGCCTGCCGGTGCCGCGCCCGCGACCGCAGTTCGGTCACCTCGCGGAGCAGCAGGTTGGCGAGGTCCTGCTGCTCGGCTGTTACCACCCGTCGCAGCAGAATACCTTCACCGGACGACTGACCGAGGCCATGCTGGACGAGGTGTTCTCCCGGGCGCGTGAGGCGGCCGGGCTGCCGATCGGCCCGGAACCGGGGCAGCCGGCGGCCGAGCCGCGACCGCGAACCGACGCGAGCGTCCCGTCGGCGCACGAGGGGTAGGGCGCAACCATGCCAGCAATCGCGCGGCGCGACCGTCCCCACATCCTCGTTGTCGGCGGCGGCTACGTCGGCATGTACACCACGCTGCGACTGCTCAAGAAGCTGCACCCCGGCGAGGCATCGATCACCGTGGTGGACCCGCAGTCCTACATGACCTACCAGCCGTTCCTGCCGGAGGCGGCCGCCGGCAACCTCGAGCCGCGACACGTCGTGGTGCCGCTGCGCAAGGTACTGCGCCGGGCCCAGGTGCTCTCCGGTCACATCCGCTCGATCTCGCACAGCCGGCGGGTGGCGGTGTTCGAGCCGCACGAGGGCAATCGGGTCGAGCTGTCCTACGACATCCTCATCGTCGCGCCGGGGTCGATCGCGCGCACGCTGCCCATTCCCGGTCTGGCTGAGGTCGGCATCGGGTTCAAGACAGTCGCCGAGGCCATCTACCTGCGCAACCAGGTCCTCGGTCAGCTGGACGTGGCAGCCTCGACGACCGACCCGGAGCTGCGGCGTGCTGCACTGACCTTTCTGGTGATCGGCGGCGGCTACGCCGGGATTGAGGCGCTGGCGGAGCTGCACGACATGGCCGCCTACGCCATCCGGTACTACGACGACATGACACCCGCCGACATGCGCTGGATGCTGGTCGAGGCGTCGCACCGCATCCTGCCCGAGGTCAGCGAGCCGATGGGCCGGTACACCGTCCGGCAGCTGGAGCGCGTCGGCATCGAGGTGCTGCTCAACACCCGCGTGGAGTCGCTCACCGGCGGACGGGTGGAGCTGGACGACGGGCAGTCGTTCGACGCGGAGACCGTGGTCTGGACCGCTGGCGTGAAGCCCAACCCGCTGCTGCGGGACACGGACCTTCCCCTTGACGACGCCGGCCGGCTGCGGGCGACGGAGTACCTCACCGTGGACGGAGCCGACGATGTCTGGGCGGCCGGCGACTGCGCCGCCGTGCCCGATCTGACCCGGCCGGAGGCGCTGTGCGGCCCGAGTGCTCAGCACGCCGTACGCCAGTCGCACCGGCTGGCCGACAACCTCGTCGCATCGCTGCGCGGTGAGCCGCTCAAGGCCTACCGCCACGCCTACGCCGGCTCGGTGGCCAGCCTCGGGCTGCACAAGGGCGTCGCGGAGATCTACGGCGTCAAGCTCCGCGGCTGGCCAGCGTGGATGATGCACCGCACGTACCACATGACCCGGATGCCGACGTTCAACCGGAAGGTCCGGGTGGTGGCCGACTGGACGCTCGCCCTGCTGTTCCGCCGCGAGATCGTCTCCCTGGGCGGTTTCGCCGATCCGCGCGCCGAGTTCGTGTCCGCCGCGACCCCGCCCGCCGCTGTTCCGGAGGCTGCTGTTCCGGAGGCTGCGGTTCCGAAGGCTGCGGTTCCGAAGGCTGTGGGTTCGCCTGAGGGCAGCACGATGTGACCGATACTGGTCGTGCTTGCCGGCCGGAAGCGGCAGGGCCGGCCCGGGTGGTGGAACGGCAGACACTGGGGTCTTAAACACCCTTGCCGCAAGGCGTGCGGGTTCGAGTCCCGCCCCGGGCACACGGCCGTTCAGGTGGTGCGCCATCGTTCAGGTGTCGCGCCCCGCCGGGAACGGGTATGACAGTTGCAGCGTTATTCACAGTGCAGTTACCCGACTCAGGCCCTTCAGGGAGCCAGTGAAATGAAGTCCAGCAATCCCGTCCTGTCCCGCCCGGACGCGTTCAGCCGCGGCGGTTACGCGACGTGGAACCCCGAGCCGTCGGTGTCGACGGCTCCGTACGGCGCCACGTACGGCGCGGGGCCCGTCGACACCCGGCGGATGACGATCGACGACGTCGTGATCCGCACCGGCATGCTCCTCGCCACGGTGTTCGTCACCGGCGCGGCGGCATGGGTGTTCCAGGTCGGCTTCGGTGTCGCCGTGATGGCGATGCTCGCGGCATTCGTGATCGCGCTGATCGTCTCGTTCAAGCGGGTCATCAGCCCGCCGCTGATCCTGACCTACGCCGCGCTCGAGGGTGTGGCCCTCGGGGCGATCAGCCGGTTCTTCGAGGCCAGCTACGGCGGCATCGTCGTGCAGGCCGTTCTGGCCACGATGATGACGTTCGCCGGCATGCTGTTCGCGTACAAGTCCGGCCGCATCCGCGTGACGCCGCGATTCCAGAAGATGGTCATCGGGGCGATGTTCGGCCTGCTCGGCCTCATGCTGGTCAACCTGGTCGCCGGGTTCTTTATCGACGGCGGTCTGGGACTGCGCGATGGTGGCCCGCTTGCGATCATCTTCAGCCTCGTCGCCATCGGCGTCGCGGCGCTGTCCCTGGCGCTCGACTTCGACATGGTGGAGCGCGGTGTCGCCGCAGGCGCGCCGGAGAAGGAGTCCTGGCTGGCCGCCTTCGGTCTGGTCGTGACCCTCGTCTGGCTGTACGTCGAGATGCTCCGCTTCATCTCGTACTTCCGCGACTAGCTTGACCAAGCGCCCAGCGTGGGGCGCTCAGGACAACACGTCAACGGCCGCCCTCCCCGACAGGGGACGGCGGCCGTTGACGTTGGCTGGCTGGCACCGGCTGGCTGGCACCGGCTGCTCAGCCCGTTCGTTCAGACCCTGCCCGCCACCCGTCGGCACTCCTGCTCGTGGACGATGGCGTTGGCGTACCCGAGCGGCAGCTCATGCTCCATCCGCAGCCACTGGACCCGCTCTTCCAATCGCAGCAGGCTCGGCCCGTTGTTCAGGCACTCCAGCCACTCCGGCAAACTTCGCCCGGTTATCTCGGGGATGCGTTCCAGCAGCATTCCATGTGTTTCCGCGGACGAATGGAGCGGCATCAGCGCCTCCTCGGCTTCGACGGGCAAGAACTTCAGGGTGCACGAAGCACGTCGCCCACGACAAGGCACGCCACGCAATCAGTGAGGAGTTCTCTACGGTGAGTGAAGGGCGTGTGGAGTTCGAGGCGCTCACGGCGCTTCTGGAGCGCGAGAGCGAGCTTCTCGTGGGCAGGTTGCGGTTGTTCACCGGCGCCCGGTACGCCGCAGCGGCGCTGCCCCTGCCCAGCCGTGCCGACCTCGCCCGCCACCTCGCCCAGGTTCTGGCGGTGGGGGGGCAGGGGCTGGAGTCGCCGGGCCGGCACCTGCCGGTCGTGTGGCGGCAGCTGCCCGAGCTGCCCGACCTCGCTGTTGCCGATCAGATCGCCGTCACCGCCTCCGACGCCGTGCGTGCCGCCCGTGCGCTGACCGGCCGCGAGACGGTGCCGACACCTGGTGCGCCTACGCAGGCCCGAGAGGTCGTGGCCCAGCTCTGCTCCGAGGTGCTGCTGCACCGGGCCGAACTGGACGGCGCGGGCCCGGGACGGTCAGCCGTCGGCACGGTTCTGGCGGTGCTGGCCCCGGGCAACCCGCCTGACCGGTTCGCCGCCGCGGCGCGGGCCCGGTGCTGGCTCTACGCCTGAATCCGCCGACCCGCTTCGGAGCTAGCCAGCTAGCCAGCTTAGCCCAGCCAGCCAGCCAGCTGTCCGGCCGTCCGGGCGCAGCTCAGGGAGTGACGTCGGCCGCCAGCCGGCCGACCGCCGGCAGCAGCGCGTCGGCCCACAGGGCGTAGCCGCGGTCCGAGGGGTGGTAGCGGTCGCTGGACACTGTCCGCGGGTCGGCGCGGAAGGCCGGGCCGGTCTCGCGGGCCAGGTCGACCACCGTCGTCCCCGCGCCATCGACCGCTTCGTGCTGTGCGTCCGCAACGCTGCGCCCCCGCCACGCCACCACGTCGCGCAGCGGGTGCGGGAGCGCGCGGGCGCCGCCCATGTCCGGACAGCTGCCCAGCACGACGGGCACCCCGGCGTCCCGCAGGCGGGTGACGGCCCGGCGCAGATCGGCGGACAGGTCGTCCAGATCGGTGACGGCGGTTGCGTCGTTGGCGCCAATCAGGATGACGGCCAGGTGCGGCTTGCGCAGCAGCGCGCGGGACACCTGCGGGCCGAGATCAGCAGTGCGGGAGCCGGAGATCGCCACGGAGAAGACCTCGACGGGAGCCGTTCGCCGTTCGGCAAGTCCGGCCGCCAGCCGACCGCCGACAGTGGCCTCGAAATTGCTGGCCCCGACACCGGCGGCGGTCGAGTCACCGAGGACCGCCAGCCGCAGCAGTGGCCCGGAGCCGGTCACCACCCGGCCGTCCGTGTTCGGCGCGGCGCTCGCCGGAAGGTACTCCCTGGTCGTCACCCAGGCGATCTCCCCCGCCAGCAGCGCCACGGTGAGCACGCCGCAGCCGGCCAGCAGCCCGGCGGCACGGCGCAGGGACGACGTGGAGCTCATGGCATTCCCGGCTCAGTGCCCGACCGGCTCGGCGGTGCCCCTGCCGGTGCCGGTGCCGACAGCCGGGGAGGGCGAACCGACGGCTTCCCGGACGGCCGGCAGGAACGCCGCGGCCAGGTACCGGTAACCGGCTCCGGACGGATGGAACCGGTCCGAGCAGAACAGGGTGTGGTCCGACCGGAACACCGGTCCCAGCACGCCGAGCGGTACGACATGCGCGCCGGCCGTGTCGGCCGCGGCCCGCTGAGCCGTCGCCAGCGTGATGCATCGCGCAGCGGCCACCTGCCGCAGCGGGGGCGGCAGTGGGCCCGCCGTCCCGAGGTTCGGGCAGGTGCCCAGCACGACGGCGACCCCCGCCTCCCGTAGCCGGTGCAGCGCGCGGCTCAGGTCGCCGACCGCTACTCCGGGGGCCACCCAGTGGATGATGTCGTTGGCGCCGACGGAGACCACGGCGACGTCCGGGGGCGTGAGCAGCACCCGGTTGACCTGTGCTTCCAGGTCCGAACTACGCGAACCGGAAATGGCGGCCACCTCGAGCAGGACGCGCCGATTGCCGGCGGCCAGGTCGTCCGCGAGGGCGGTGGCGATCCGGGCTCCGGGCCTCTCCTCCGGCCGGTCCGCGCCCAGCCCGCAGGCCGTCGAGTCGCCCATCATGGTCAGGTGCAGCAGGTCGCCGTCGCCGGTGCCGTAGATCCCGTCGGCGAGCGGCGCGCCCGCCAGCACCGGAATGGCCCGGCGAGCAATCTTGGCCTCGCCCCATACGACGCCCCAGCTGGCAACGCCGAACAGGCCGACGCCCCCGCGGCCAAGGGCAAAGTGTCGCAGGACGTGTGCGGCGGGCGTGGTCAGCTGGCGGATCATTATGCTGAGCCGACGGTGCCGCACACGGAGGCCCCCTGACGAGAAGATGGCTGCGGAATTGGCCGCCCAGCCCAGCGAATGTCGCAGCACCATTGTGACGCACTGGGGGCTCGACGGGTTCCCGGATGCGCGAGGTTGGGCCGACGGAACGCCTCTCCGGCGGGCGTTTCGGCTGCAGTGGACCGCCCCCCGAGGCGTAGCTGTTGCATCGACGCCGGCCCGCTCAGCGTCGGGACCGTTTCCCCGCGGTCAGGTCCGCCCGTCTCGAGCGGGCGCCGTCCCGTCCGGCGCCGGTGCCGCCCGTCCCTCCAAGGCGTCGAGCCGCCGGTGCAGTGCCCGTAGCTCTGCGAGCACATCGGCCAGCGTCGCCTCGTTGCGCTGCTCCGCCTGCTGCACCTGCCCCATCCGGCCGACGAACCAGGCGGCGATGGTGGCGGTGACCACGCCGACGAGCGCGATGCCGACCACCATCAGCACCGCGGCGACGATCCGGCCCAGGCCGGTGGTCGGGAACCGGTCGCCGTATCCGACCGTGGTGACCGTGGTGATCGCCCACCACAGGGCGTCCTGGAAAGTCGTGATGTTGGCGTCGGGCGCGTGGCGCTCGGCGTCGTACATCGCCACGGCCGCGAGCACGATCAGTACGACCGCGGACGTGCCGACGTATAGCGCGACCGTGGCGTGCAGTGAGCGTCGCGTCCGGCTGTAGGTGGCGCCCGCGACGACCCCAAGGTGCAGCAGGCGCAGCAGCGGCGCCGCGCGCAGCGGCCGGAGCAGCGGCAGCAGCACCACGAGCAGGTCGATCGGATGCGAACGGACGAAACGCCAACGGTTCGGCGCCAAGGCGAGCCGGACCACGTAGTCACCGGCGAAGACCGCCCAGATGACGACCTCGGCGGTGGTGAGGGCGGCCCGCCAGGTCGCGGACGGTGACGCGAAGACGGGCAGGACCAGGAGCAACAGGAATCCGACGGCCAGCGCCAGCAGCGGTCGCTCGGTACGGCGCTCCCATCGCACGAGCGCGGCGCCGTCTCGCGGCGTCAGCAGTCGGGAGGGCACCGCGACAGCATGGCGGCCCCGGCCGGTTCCCGGCCAGCCGGTGCGCCCGACCGGTCCGCGGCGGGAGAAGCGGCGGTAGGGACGGTCAGCCCCAGCCCAACTCGTGCAGGCGCTCGTCATCGATGCCGAAGTGGTGGGCGATCTCGTGCACCACCGTCACTGTGATCTCCTCCGCGACCTCGTCCTCGTCCTCGCACAGCTCCAGAACCGGCTGCCGGTAGATGGTGATCCGGTCCGGCAGCATCCCGGCGTAGGAGGCGGCCCGCTCGGTGAGCGCGACCCCCTCGTACAGGCCGAGCAGCCCCGGCTCGGGTGGCTCCTCCTCGACCAGCACCACGACGTTGTCCATCAGCGCGACCAACTGTGGTGGCACCTCGTCGAGCGCCTCCCCGACCAGCTCCTCGAACCGCTCCCGGGAGACCTCCACCATTTCCCGATTGTGCGGCACGCAGTGAGTTCTTGATCGTGCGGCAAGCGGAATGTCGCGACTGCGCGGTACGCCCCGAGTGAGCCGTGCGGGGCGTTGCGCCGCTGGAGCCTGAAGCGCGGGTTACCGTGCCAGCCGGACGGCTGGGAGTTGACGAGTGTCAGGAGCGGAGGCCAAGCCGGTGCGCAGCAGGAGTTACGGCGACGACGTGTTGGCCGGGTCGCCGGTTCGGCGGGCCGAGCCGGCGGAGTGTGCGGCCGAACGTGATCTGGTGGTCGAGGACCTGGACACCGGTTTCGTCGGCGCGGTCGTCGAGGTGCAGCGTGACGGCGTCTCCCTGGAGGACCGCTTCGGCGCCGTGCGCTTCTTTCCCTACGGGCTGTTCCGCGTCGAAGCCGATGTGGTGCGACTCGTCCGACCTCGCGCCGCTGGCCCGGTGCGGCCGGCTCGCACCGCGTCCGGCTCAATCGCGCCGGTGGCTTCCCGGGCCCGGGTGGCTCGCGGCAGCCGGATCTACGTCGAGGGCCGGCACGACGCCGAACTGGTCGAGAAGGTGTGGGGCGACGACCTGCGGGTCGAGGGGGTCGTCGTCGAGTACCTCGAGGGCATCGACGATCTGCCGGAGATCGTCCGTTCCTTCGCGCCCGGGGCGGACCGCCGGCTCGGGGTTCTGGTGGATCACCTGGTGCCCGGCTCAAAGGAGAGCCGCATCGCCGCTCAGGTGAGCTCCCCGCATGTGCTGATCGTGGGGCATCCCTACGTCGACATCTGGCAGGCCGTCCGGCCCGCGGCCCTTGGCATCCGGGCCTGGCCCGCCGTGCCGCGAAACGTCCCGTGGAAGGACGGCATCTGCGCCGCACTGGGCGTGCCGGACAGCCGGACGATGTGGCGTCGGGTGCTGGGCTCGGTGCGGGACTACACCGACCTGGAGACGCCGCTGCTGACCTCGGTCGAGCAACTCATTGACTTCGTGACAGAACCCGGTGCCCGTTGACCAGCGCCGGGCATGGTGCGCGCTGAGCCGTTCCGGTCGGTCACGACCATCCGGTCGATGCTTGTGCCCGTCGCCTCCCCCTGGCGTCGGCGCATCGCCATCCGATCACCAGCGGTCGCGGTGCGGTCAACGGGAGGTGCAGTGCCGGTGCAGCTTGACGTGCGGTCTGCTGACGGCGGTCTTGGCGTAGCCGCACGTGCGCGTCCGGAACATCCACCGGCTCGTGGCAGCGTCGAGCCGACAGCGTCCTGGAGGTGGTGGACGACCAGGCCGTGGACCAGCACGACGAGCTGTGGCAGCGGTGGCTCGAGGGTGAGGCGCTGCGCAGCATCGCCCGGCAGTTGGGGACACCGGTGCAGCACGTGGGCCGGTTACGTCACCCAGACCGGCGGGATCAGGCCGCGTCCGTTCGCCTCCGGCTGCGCAGACCGGCGAGGCGGCGCGCCGCTCGGACGCAGCACCCACCTGAGACGCCTCCGCGGCTGTCCCTTGTGCCGCAACCAGGAAGCTCACGCCGCCAGACGCACCGGCCGCGCAAGGTCCGGGCCGCCACCTGGCCGGATCGGCGGCCTGCACGGCCAGTCGGATCCGGCGCACAACTCCGGACGGGCACATCCTCCTTCCCTAGGCGGTGCGTTGACCGCTTGAGAC
>JALYNC010000127.1 GCA_030773415.1 Actinomycetota bacterium | reverse complement strand
GCGACTGTGTCGTGCTGACGACCACGGCAGTGGGCGAGCTCGGTCATGTTCACGACCGCGCCCCGGTCGTCGTGTCCGAGTCCGGCTGGGACAGCTGGCTCGACCCGCTGCTGCGCGACCGGGTCCGGCTCCGCGCGCTGCTCGCCCGTCTCGCTCCGCTAGCCGCGAACGACACCGCGCATTGGCCCGTGAGCACCGAGGTGAACTCGGTGCGCAACAACGGCGCGCACCTGCGCCAACGTCTTGTAGAACTGGCGTGAAGTCACCGTAGCGAGCGCAGGACGTACGGCAGGATTCCGCCGGACCGGTAGTACGCAGCTTCTCCCGGTGTGTCGATCCGGACAGTGACGGGGAACTCGATGTCGTCAGCGCGCACGGTCAGCTCCCGCGGAATCGTCTCGCCGGTCAGTCCGCGAATGGAGAGCACCTCCTCACCGGTCAGCCCCAGGCTCTCCCGCGTCTGACCCGCCGCGTACTGCAACGGCAGCACGCCCATGCCGATCAGGTTGGAGCGGTGGATCCGCTCGTACGACTCGGCGATCACCGCGCGCACCCCAAGCAGGGCGGCGCCCTTCGCAGCCCAGTCGCGGGACGAACCGGACCCGTACTCCTTGCCCGCCAGCACGATCAGCGGGACGCCTTCGCTGCCGTAGCGCTGCGCCGCGTCGAAGATGGACATCTGCTCCCCGTCGGGCAGGTGCCGGGTCACGCCGCCCGTCGTGCCGGGCACCAGGGCGTTGCGCAGCCGGATGTTGGCGAAGGTGCCGCGGATCATGACCTCATGGTTGCCGCGGCGCGAGCCGTAGGAGTTGAACTGCTGCGGCTCGACGCCGTGCTCCCGCAGGTAGCGGCCGGCGGGGGAGTCGGCCTTGATTGAGCCGGCCGGCGAGATGTGATCGGTCGTCACAGAGTCGCCCAGCATCACGAGCACCCGGGCGTCCTCGATGTCGGCCGGCGGCGCCGGCTCGGCTTGCATCCCGTCGAAGTACGGCGGCCGGCGGACGTAGGTGCTGTCCGGATCCCAGGCGAACGTGTCGCCGGTGGGCGCCTCGATCGCGCGCCACCGCTCGTCGCCCCGGAACACGTCGGCGTAGTCCCGGTCGTACATCTCGGTCTCGATGGCGGTCGCCAGCACCGTCTCGACCTCGTGCGAGGACGGCCAGATGTCGCGCAGGAACACCGGCGACCCGTCTTCACCGGTGCCCAGTGGGGCCTTGGACAGGTCGATGTCCATCGTGCCGGCGATGGCGTACGCGACCACCAGCGGCGGAGAGGCGAGGTAGTTCATCTTGACGTCCGGATTGATCCGGCCCTCGAAGTTGCGGTTACCCGACAGCACGGAGACCACGGCGAGGTCGACCTCGTTCACCGCCGCGCTGACTGCGGGCAGCAGCGGGCCGGAGTTGCCGATGCAGGTGGTGCAGCCGTAACCGACCAGGTAGAAACCCAGCTTTTCCAGGTAGGGGGTGAGCCCCGCACGGTCGTAGTAGTCCATCACCACCTTGGACCCGGGAGCGAGCGTCGTCTTCACCCACGGCTTGGCCGTCAGGCCGCGCTCGACGGCCTTCTTCGCCAGCAGGGCGGCCGCAACCATCACCGAGGGATTGCTCGTGTTCGTGCAGGACGTGATCGCGGCGATCACGACCGAGCCGTGGTCGATCCGCACGGTCTCGCCGCCGGGCAGCGTGACCGGCGTCGGAGAGCTCGGCCGGGAGGCCGGCGCGGCCTCGTCGAGAACCGGCTGCGGCTGGTCGCTCGCCTTGTCGTCGGCCGGGGCGGCCGGGTCGCTGGCCGGGAAGCTCTCCGCGGACGCGTCGTCCACGCCACCGGCGGCGGTGCCCGGTGCTTGCAGCTGCGGAGGAACTCCGGGAACCGCCGAGTCGCTGGCGACCTCGGAGGTGGCGTAGTCGAGCAAGGCGGTACGGAAGCTGCTGCGCGCGGCGGCGAGCGGCACGCGGTCCTGCGGCCGCTTCGGCCCCGCCAGTGACGGCTCGACCGTGGACAGGTCGAGCTCCACGGTCTGGCTGTAGGCCGGCTCGGCGGCCGGGTCGTGCCAGAGCCCCTGCTCCTTGGCGTACGCCTCCACCAGGGCCACCAGCTCCGGCGGGCGTCCGGTCAGGCGCAGGTACGACAGGGTCTCGTCATCGATCGGGAAGATCGCGCAGGTGGAGCCGTACTCGGGGCTCATGTTGCCGATCGTGGCGCGGTTCGCCAGCGGGACGTTGCTCACTCCTTCGCCGAAGAACTCGACGAACTTGCCCACGACGCCGCGGCGGCGCAGCAGCTCGGTGACGGTCAGCACCAGGTCGGTCGCCGTGCTGCCCTCCGGCAGCTCGCCGGAGAGCTTGAATCCCACGACCTGCGGAATCAGCATGCTGACCGGCTGGCCGAGCATGGCAGCCTCCGCCTCGATGCCTCCGACGCCCCAGCCCAGCACCCCCAGTCCGTTGATCATCGTGGTGTGCGAGTCGGTGCCGACGACCGTGTCCGGATAGGCCCGCCACCGCCCGTCCCGCTGTTCGGGGAAGACGACGCGGGCCAGGCGCTCCAGGTTCACCTGGTGCACGATTCCGGTGTTCGGCGGCACGACGGAGAAGTCGTGAAAGGCGCCCTGCCCCCACTTGAGGAACTGGTACCGCTCGGCGTTGCGCTCGTACTCCAGCCCCGTGTTGAGGTCGTAGGCCCCGCGCGAGCCGAAGGCGTCCGCGACGACGGAGTGGTCGATCACCATCTCCGCCGGCCGCAACGGGTTGATGCGCTGGGGGTCGCCGCCGAGCGCCGCCATCGCCTCGCGCATTGCGGCCAGGTCGACGATGCAAGGCACCCCGGTGAAGTCCTGCATCAGGACCCGGGCGGGGGTGAATTGGATCTCGCTGTCAGGCTCGGCCGTCGGCTGCCAGCCGGCGACCGCCCGCACCGAGTCGGCAGCGATGTTCACGCCGTCCTCGTGGCGCAGCAGGTTCTCCAGCAGCACCTTCAGGCTGAACGGCAGTCGCTCGGCCCCGGCCACCGCGTCCAGCCGGAAGATCTCGTACGTCGCGTCGCCCACGGTCAGGTCGGCGCGGGCATCGAAACTGTTGACGCTCATGGAGAACTCCTCCGTCGGGGTACCGGGTGGGGCGAGCGCGGACGGACCGGTTGTGCCGCCTCGCGACGGACCGCCGACTCCGCCAAGTCGAGGACGGCGGTTACCTGCGCGGACGGCCGACCGGTGGACAGGTGCACGAGCAGGCCGTCGTACAGCAGGGTGAGGAAGGCCAGCAGCGTCTCCGGGGGGACGTCGCTGCGCACCGTGCCGGCCTCCTGGCCGCGCCGCAGTCGCTCCAGTGCGGCGTCGTTGACCCGTTGCAGGCGGCGCTGCCACTCCGCGCGGAAGTCGGCGTCCGTGCGCAGCCGGCGGGCGACCTCGAGCTGCAGGCCGAGCTGTGCCGGGTCCCGGGCCGGCAGGTCACGCATGACCTGCACCAGGCCGGCCTGCGCGACGGTCTCGGCCATCGCGGCGGCGTCCTGCTCCGCGATGGCGAGGAACAGCGCGTCCTTGTCCCGGAAGTGGTGGAAGATCGCGCCGCGGGACAGCCCGGTGGCCTCCTCCAGCACCCGGACGGTGGCGCCTTCGTAGCCGTGCGCCGCGAACGCCGACCGAGCGGCGGACAGGATCTCCTGCCGCCTGGCATCCAGCCGCTCGGCGCTCACTCGGGGCATGCCGGCAGCCTACCAAACCGTACGTCCGTCTTGCTCTTTGCCCAGAGTTTGCCGAGCGGTGGCCGGGATGTTCGCGGAACGTCCCGAGAACGACCCGTGGCACTGCTGCACTGTCTGTCATGAGCCAGAGACTGTGGACGCGCGTGGCAGCTCGTCAGGTCCGCTCCCGGCAGGCCCGGCAGGCAGGTTGGACCCTGGCGTCACTCGCCGCTGCGGGGGTGGCCGTCGGCTGGGGCATCGAGGAGCGGCGTTCCCTGCCCGACCAGTAGCGCCTGGCGGCCGGCCACGGGGGTTGGGTCCGCCCGCACCCGGCAGTCCTCCGTTCGGCGCGAGAGTGCATGGGCGGTGTTGACCAGCGGCACGTGGCTGAATGCCTGCGGCGTGTTCCCCAGCTGGCGGCGGGTGCGGGGGTCGTACTCCTCCGCGAGCAGGCCGACGTCGTTGCGCAGATCCAGCAGTCGTTCGAACAGCTCGCGCGCCTCGTCCGTGCGCCCGATCAGGTGCAGGTCGTCGGCCAGCCAGAAGGTGCACGCCAGAAAGGCGCCCTCGTCGCCCGGCAGGCCGTCGACGGCCTTGCTGGTGTCGTACCGCTTCACGAACCCGCCCTCGCACAGCTCCCGCTGGACCGCCTCGATCGTCCCCACGACCCGGGGGTCCTTGGCCGGCAGAAAACCCATCACCGGAATGAGCAGCAGGGAGGCGTCCAGCCCCGCCGAGCCGTAGTACTGGGTGAAGGTGTTGCGGTTGGAGTCGTAACCCTTGGCGCAGACCTCCTCATGGATGTCCGCGCGCAGGGCACGCCACCGGTCCACCGGCCCGGCCAGCCCGGAGCGCTCGACCGTCTTCACCGCCCGATCGGCCGCTACCCAGGCCATCACCTTCGAGTGCACAAAGTGCTGACGGCCGCCGCGCACCTCCCAGATGCCGTCGTCCGGCTCGCGCCAATTGCCCTCCAGGAAGTGCATCAACGCCGCCTGTATGCGCCAGGAGGTGTCGTCGTGCTGCAGCCCGCTCTCCCTGGCCAGGAACAGGCAGTCCATCACCTCGCCCCAGACGTCGAGCTGGAACTGCTCGGCGGCCGCATTGCCCACCCGGACCGGGCCGGAGTTCTCGTAGCCCGGCAGCCACGGCACCTCGAACTCCATCAGTCGCCGCTCACCGGCCACCCCGTACATGATCCTCAGCTGGCTGGGGTCGCCGGCGATGGCCCGCAGCAGCCACTCCCGCCAAGCCTTGGCCTCGGAGTCGAAACCGCTGTACAGCAACGCCTGCAGGGTGAAGGTGGCGTCCCGGAGCCAGCAGTAGCGGTAGTCCCAGTTGCGCACCCCGCCGATCTGCTCCGGCAGCGACGTCGTGGCTGCCGCCACGATCCCACCGGTGGGTGCGTAGGTGAGGCCCTTGAGCGTGATCAGAGACCGGACGACGGCATCGCGCCACTCACCGTCGTAGGTGCACGAACTCATCCACTCGGTCCAGAAACCCTCGGTCTCCAGCAGGGCCATCTCCGCGTCGACCGGCGCCGGCGACGGCTCGTGCGACTCGTGCCAGGTCAGCACGAACGGCACGCGGTCGCCCTTGCGGACCGTGAAATCCGAGTACGTCGTGAACTCGCGCCCCTGCGACGGGACCGGAGTGCGGAAATGCACCGAGTCGGGACCGGCGATCGCAACGAGGTCGCCCTCGATAGAGCGGACCCACGGGACGATGGAGCCGTAGTCGAATCTGATCCGCAGCTCGCTCGACATCGGCACCGCGCCGTCGAGCCCCTCGACGATGCGGACCAGGTCCGGAGCGGCGCCCCGCGGCGGCATGAAGTCGGTGACCCGGACGCTGCCTTCCGGGGTGTCCCACTCCGTCTCGAGGATCAGCGTTTCGCCGCGGTATCGGCGGCGGGTGGCGGTCCGCCCGCCCACCGGCGCGATCCGCCAGTTGCCGTTGCTCTCGTCGCCGAGCAGCGCCGCGAAGCAGGCGCCTGAGTCGAAGCGCGGGAAGCACAACCAGTCCACGGAGCCCCGCCGGCCGATGAGTGCGGCTGTCTGCAGATCGCCGATGACGGCGTAGTCCTCGATCCGCTCTGGTGCTCTGGCCGCCACCGCGCTGCTCCTGTCGTCGTACCCGAATGCGTCCTGCCTGCGATACCCAACATGCGAGACCCGTCCCGCGCCGTAGGCTGGCAATGTGCGCGTCGACGCCTCCCGGCCCCTTACCTCCAGCGGCTCCACCCGCAACCGGCCCCCGTCCAAGCGCGCACTGTGGATCGCCGGCGTCGGAATCGCTGCGATGCTGGGGGCTGTGTTCTACCTGACGGCGTTCACGCGGTACGGCGACTCGATGCGCGAACGCGAGGTGGTGGCGCAGTTCGACCACAGCGCCCCACGTGCCCAGCGGGACGCGGTCCGGCAGGCCTGCGGGGACCTTCCGGCGGTCGACGTGGTGCCGCCCGGTCCGGGAACCCTGCGCTCCATCCAGCTCAACGACGTCAGGTTCCGGGTGGACAACGCCTCGCCGGCTCAGCTGAACGCGTTGTACCAGTGCCTGCGCGTCCAGCCCGGTGTCATCGGCTTCCGGTCCCCCCAGGACGCGATGTAGCCGTCGCCGCCACAACCGCGGACATCGCGGTCGAGATGGGGGGCACTTCGGTGGTTGTGATCGGCCGCGGAGGGCAGATGCAACGTGCCTTCAGGATGCGGAGGCAGATGTCGCGCGGCGGTGAAGCCGGCCAGTGCATGTCCTGGGCCTGCAGCACCATGCAATGTTGCTCTTTCGGGCTGGAGGAGACGGCGTGGGCGTTCGGACATTTCTCGAGGGCTGGCCG
>JALYNC010000126.1 GCA_030773415.1 Actinomycetota bacterium | reverse complement strand
ACCTGGGAGCGGCTGGGGTGCCGGAGCTTTGACATGGTCTTTGCCTCGATCTGGCGGATCCGCTCGCGTGTGACGCCGTAGACCTTGCCGATCTCGTCCAGCGTCTTGGGCTGACCGTCGGTCAGGCCGAAGCGCAGCGACACCACGCCGGCTTCGCGCTCCGTGAGGGTGTCGAGGACGGAGCCGAGCTGGTCCTGCAGCAGGCCAAAGCTGACCACGTCGACGGCGACGGCGGCCTCGCTGTCCTCGATGAAGTCACCGAGCTGGCTGTCGCCGTCCTCGCCGATAGTCTGGTCGAGGCTGATCGGCTCGCGCGCGTACTTCTGGATCTCGACGACCTTCTCCGGAGTGAGGTCGAGCTCCTTGCCCAGCTCCTCCGGCGTGGGCTCGCGGCCCAGATCCTGCAGCATCTGACGCTGCACGCGGGCCAGCTTGTTGATGACCTCCACCATGTGCACCGGGATGCGGATGGTGCGGGCCTGGTCCGCCATGGCGCGAGTGATCGCCTGCCGGATCCACCAGGTGGCGTAGGTGGAGAACTTGTAGCCCTTGGTGTAGTCGAACTTCTCAACCGCACGGATCAGGCCGAGGTTGCCCTCCTGGATCAGGTCAAGGAACTGCATGCCGCGGCCGGTGTAGCGCTTGGCCAGCGACACGACGAGGCGCAGGTTGGCCTCCAGCAGGTGGTTCTTGGCGCGCTCACCGTCCTTGACGAGCCACTCCAGTTCGCGGCGCAGCTGCGGGTTGAGCTTGCCGCCGCCCTTCTTCCCGGCCTTGGCGCCAGCGGCCAGCTCGTCGTCCTGGCGGATCTTCTCGGCGGCGAACAGGCCTGCCTCGATGCGCTTGGCCAGCTCGACCTCGAGCTCGGCGTTCAGCAGCGGCACCTTGCCGATCTGCTTCAGGTAGGCGCGGACCGGGTCGGCGGACGCCGCCGTCTCGGCGTCCTTGCGGGCCTGCAGGAAAGCGCGCTCGTCCTCGTCCTCGTCGTCCTTGGCGGGGGCGGGAGCCTCTTCCTCGTCCTCGACGTCGATCATCGCCAGCGCCGCGGCGGCATCCTCGTCCAGCGGCGGCTCCTTGACGGCTCCGGACGGCTGGCCACCGTCCGCTGCCGCCCCGTCCGGCGCCGGGGGTGTGGCGGCGGCCGGGGCAGCTGCCGCCTTGCGGGACCGCTTCGCCTTTGCCGGGGCTGCGCCTGCGCCATCCGTTGCCTGCGCGGCCTGCGCCTCGGCGCTGACCGCCGCCGGACGCTTCGCGCGGGACGCTGCGCGGCGGGCCGGCTTGGGGTCCGCCGCTACGGCGATGTCTGACTCGGGCACGTTGGCCGTATCCATGGTGGTGTCCTCGGCCGCAGGGGTGGGAGCAGGTCGCGTGGCCGCGTCGACGAGCGTGGAACGTTGAGGTGCCAAAGTCATCCAGAGCCTTTCGGTGTCCGGTCCGGGCGCGGCCATGCCGAACCATCGCCCGTCGGCGCAGGTGCTGGGGGAACCTCAAGGATAACTGAAAAGGCAGTGACGAGATTCCCGGCAGGGTACCGTCACGGCCGCGAGCGGACCTGCTAAGAGGCTGTACCCGACCCGCCGCTCAACTTACCCGTCTCGTCGATGAACTCCGTGGCGAGCGAGCGCAGTTTGTCGCCGTACTGCTTGCCGTGGTGACCGCAGAACAGCAACTCGCCGCCGGCGGCCAGCTTGACGTGGACGAACGCCTGAGCGCCGCAGCGATCGCAGCGGTCGGCGGCCGTCAGGCCGTCGGTGCGGATGGTGGCCAATGTTCCGGTCACAGCGCTTCTCTCATGAGATGTGGCGTCGCCCTTCGGGCGGGCCCGGCGGATGGCATCGGCGCCTGAGCGGCGCCGACCGTGCTCGACGTTCGTGCGCAATCCCGGCACGGTTCACTGCGGCGAGGTTCCGGCACGGGTTCTCGTGCGGCCTCAATGTTCCAACAGTCTGCGGTGAGCGAATCGTTCCCGCCCTACCGCCTCGCTGAACCGCAATCAGCGACCCGGACGCTGCACCGGCGGTTCCTCGCCGGCGTCCATGCTGTCCGTGGTCGTGTTCAGCAGCACGTCGGACCAGGACGGGACCGCCGCCCGCCGGCCCTTGCGCCCCGATCCCTGGGGGGCGCGCTTCCTGGGCGGCTGGGCGGTCGGTGTGGGCTTGGCCGGTTGCGAGGACTTGGCCGGTTCGGCGGAGTTGGCCGGTTCGGCGGAGTTGGCCGGTTCGGTGGAGTTGGCCGGTTCGGTGGAGTTGGCCCGCTTGTCCGGTTCGGGCGGCTCGGCCGGTTGGCCGGGAATCTTTTCCGCAGATTCCCTGGTGGCCGCGCTACGGGCTGGCTCCACGTCCTCAGCGACCGCTGGAAGCTGCTCGACGGCAGAGCGCTCGACGGCGGAGCTCTCGACGGCCGCGGGCTCGAGGAATGCGGCCACCCTGCCCCGAGGCGCAGCGGGTTGCGCGGTGACGTCCGGCTGCGCGGTGGCTGCCGGCTGCGGCGCGGCAGGGTCGGGCGTCTCCGGCTGCGCCGTGAGGCTCTCAACCGATTTCGGACCAGCCGGAGCCTCGAGGGCTGGATCGTTCGCTGGGTCACCGGCTGACGCATCCGCGAACTCGTCCGAGAAGAGGTCAGCTTCGGCCCCAGGGGCGGGGTCCGCCGGGCCGACGCCGCCGGTTCCCGCCTCGGGCAGCGGCTCGACGCCGTCCTGCGGATAGGGCTCCAGCTTGTCAGCAGCTACAACGGCCGGGTTGGCGACGTCCAGCTCGGACTCTTCCGCTGCGGGAGGGGGTTCCTCAGCCTGGAGAACGACCTGGACGTCCGGGGTGGCCCGGAGCCGCGTGGACTTCCGGCCGACGAGCGACAACGGCTGCGGCGGCTCAAGTGCAGGAGGCTCCGGCGGGGCGGGTGCGGGTTCGGTGGCCCGTCCGGCAACGAGGTTGCGGGCGGCGTCGTCCAGCGACGACAGGCGGCAGCGGATCGGGTCCCACGTCCACTGGGCGCTGCGCCGGGCCCCGGCGATCGTCACCCAGGTCAGCTGGACGACCCAGAGCCCGTCCTCCCGACGCCAGGCGTCCCACTCGGGTGCGCGCTCGACGATCCCCTCGAGCCGCTCCGCCACCACCGAGGCGAGGGACTGGTCGGTGTAGAGGTCGGTCACGTCGGCGACCACAGCCTTGGTGGCCTGCTGGGCCATGGCGTCCCGCTCCGCGCGGATGGGCACCTCGTACCGCAGCACCCGCTCCAGCGGGACGCCGGCGAGGCGAGCGACGTTCTCCGCGCTCTCGCCGGCCCGGAAGCGTGCCTGCATGTCGCGTGGGCTCAGCGAGCTCTCCAGGCGGATCTGCGTCTGGTGACCCGGCAGCGGGTTGCCCAGCACAGCGGCGCGCAGGGCATCGTCCAGAGGCAGCCGGTAATAGCTGCGCCCGCCGTCGCCCGCCATCACGAGGTAGCGGCCGTCGTCGCTGACCGCCGCCATCTGCAGTTCGCGCATGTTCGTCCCTCCTCGCCGAGGTCGTGTCCATCCTTGACGCCCGCCTGCCGGCAGAGGTCGTCCTCGAACGACCCTACGAGCCGCTTCCCGAGTCGGCTCGGCGGCTCGCCGGAGTACCGTTGCGCTGGTTGGTTCCGACGGACCCGCCGCCCGGGGGATGCCCGCGAAGCCTCGTTGCGAGGATGGCGATTCGATGCCGGTGTTGCTGCTGGGCCCGATGTTGCGCTACGCCGACGAGACCTGCGCGACCGTCTGGGTGGAGACTGACGCTGCGTGCGACGTCACGGTGCTCGGGCACACGGTGAGCACCTTCCACGTCCGGGGCCACCACTATGCGCTGGTCAGGATCGAGGGCCTGACTCCGGACAGCGTCCACCCGTACGAGGTGGAGCTGGACGGGGAGCGGGTGTGGCCGGAGCCGGGCTCGGTGTTCCCGCCGAGCGTGGTCCGCACGACCACCGCCGGCAACGGTCCGCTGCACGTCGCCTTCGGCTCCTGTCGGGTGACCCGGCCGCACACCCCGCCGTACACCTGCGATCCGGAGGGCAAGGGGCGCGAAGTCGGGGTGGACGCGCTGCACGCGCTCGGCACCCGCATGTGCCGCCAGCAGGTGGAGCTCTGGCCCGACACCCTGCTGCTGCTCGGCGACCAGGTGTACGCCGACGAGGTCTCGCCCCAGACCCTGCGATTCATCAGAGCCCGGCGGAGCACCCGGAAGGCGCCGGGGGAGGGCATCGCGGACTTCGAGGAGTACTGCGCGCTCTATCAGGAGGCGTGGAGCGACCCGACGGTCCGCTGGCTGCTCTCCACGGTTCCGAGCGCCATGATCTTCGACGACCACGACGTGCACGACGACTGGAACACCTCCGACACCTGGCGCCGGCAGAAGCAGGCGCAACCGTGGTGGGAGGAGAGGATCACCGGCGCCCTGTCGGCGTACTGGATCTACCAGCACCTGGGCAACATGCAGCCGTCCCATCTCGACGAGGACGGCATGCTCGCCCACCTGCACACGTTGCCGGACGGCGGCGAGTACCTGCGGAAGTTCGCCCTGTGGGCGGACGCAGAGGCGGACGGCCGCAAGGGGTACCGCTGGAGCTACGCCCGCGACCACGGCCGCACCCGCCTGCTCGTGATCGACTCACGGGCCGGCCGGGTGCTGGAGCAGGGCGACAGGCAGATGGTGGACGAGCCGGAGTGGCAGTGGATCACTGAGCAGGCGAGCGGGGAGCTGGACCACCTGGTGATCGCCAGCACCTTGCCCGTCTTCCTGCCCGAAGCCGTCGACGACCTCGAGGCCTGGAACGAGGCGGTCTGCGACGGCGCCTGGGGCGAGCGCTTCCGCTGGCCGGCCGAGAAACTCCGGCAGGCCGCGGATCTGGAGCACTGGGGCGCCTTCCGGAGATCACTGACCGCGCTGGTGGAGCTTCTCGCGGAGGTCGGCAGCGGCCGCCACGGCACGGCACCGGCGTCGATCGTGGTCCTGTCCGGTGACGTGCACTACTCCTACCTGGCCGAGGTCGACCTTTCCGGCCAACCGGACATGGACATGGTGAGTGCCGTGTACCAGGCGGTCTGCTCGCCGCTGCGCAACCCGATCCAGCACTCGGTGCAGTGGGGGGACCGGTTCGCCCGGACGAAGCTGGGCGGCTGGGTGGGACGTCGGCTGGCCGCTTCCGCCGGAGTGCCGCAGCAGCGGGCCCGGTGGCGAATCAGCCAGGGGCCGTGGTTCGACAACGGCATCTGCACGCTGACCCTCAGCGGTCGGAACGCCCGGCTGACCGTCGAGCAGACCCGGCCGGGCGACGGCTCCGACCCGCAACTGGTGACCGTCTACGCCGGCGACCTGGCGAGCGCCCCGCTGCCCGGCTGAGACCGACCCCGATCGGCCGGGGTGGGGGCCGGTGACGTCGGTGATCCGTGGTCCGTCAGAATGCCTCCCGTGGCTCTCCCAAACGCGTCGTACTCCATCTCGGTCTCCATCCGCATTCCGGCGGACCCGGCCTCGGCCGGCCGGCTCGCCGCCGCCGTCGGGTCCCAGGGGGGGGTGGTGGTTGCCCTGAATGTGCAGGAGGCCGACGCCGGCCAGGCCCTGGCCGAGCTGGTCTGCCATGCCGGCAGCCAGGAGCACGTCGACAACGTCCTGCAGGCGCTGCGCGACCTGGATGGCGCCCATCTGTTGCAGTTCGTGGATCGGACCTTCGCCATGCACGACGGCGGCAAGATCCAGGTTGCGGCGCGTGTCGAGCTCAAGGACAAGGACGACCTGTCCATGGCCTACACCCCTGGCGTGGCGCGGATCTGTCAGGCGATCGCGGCCGAGCCGGCGGCGGCCCGCGCGCTGACGATCAAAAGCAACACGGTGGCGGTGGTAACAGACGGCTCGGCGATCCTCGGACTGGGCAACCTCGGCGCGGCGGCGGCGATGCCGGTCATGGAAGGGAAGGCCGCGCTGTTCAAGCGCTTCGCCGACGTCGATGCCTGGCCGGTATGCCTC
The DNA here is from genome assembly GCA_030773415.1 of Actinomycetota bacterium. Classification (GTDB taxonomy): domain Bacteria; phylum Actinomycetota; class Actinomycetes; order JALYNC01; family JALYNC01; genus JALYNC01. The sequence goes on along the minus strand of JALYNC010000126.1, from coordinate 252 downwards.
GACACGCAGGACACCGAGGAGATCATCCGGACGGTCCAGTTGCTGGCGCCCGTGTACGGGGGGATCAACCTCGAGGACATCGCGGCGCCGCGCTGCTTCGAGATCGAGGACCGGCTGCGCGAGCTGCTCGACATCCCGGTCTTCCACGACGACCAGCACGGCACGGCGATCGTGGTGCTGGCCGCGCTGATCAATGCCCTGCGGGTCGTCGACAAGCCGCTGGAGAGCTCGAAGATCGTGATCTCCGGGGCC
>JALYNC010000125.1 GCA_030773415.1 Actinomycetota bacterium | reverse complement strand
GTTCCGGCGCGCGGGAGAGGCGATCGGCGTCGCGCTCGCGTCTGCCGTCCACCTGCTGGACGTCGGCACGGTGGCCGTCGGCGGCGGCGTGTCCCAGGCCGGGCCCTTGTTGTTCGACCCGTTACGGGCGGCGTACCAGCGGCATGCGGCGCTGCCGTACGCGCGCCGGACGCGCATCGTTCCCGCCGCCCTGGGTCCGTCCGCCGGCCTGCTCGGCGCCGCGGCCCTGGTGCACCTCGGCGATCGCTTCTGGACGGGGGGCCAGGATGCCTGACGAACAGCAGGGCGCCGCCGCGTCACGGCCGGCCGGCATGGTGCGCGACGGCACGGACCGGGCCGCGCTGGCGGCCGACATCCCGGCTGCCGCGGCGTTGCTGGACGGGGTGGTACGCCGGACACCGGTGCTCGCGTCCCGGGCCCTGAGCGATCTCGTGGGCGGCCCGGTCTGGGTGAAGTGCGAGAACCTGCAGCTCGCCGGATCGTTCAAGATCCGGGGTGCCTATGTGCGCATCTCCCGCCTCTCGGCCGAGCAGCGCGCGGCGGGTGTGGTGGCGGCGAGCGCCGGAAACCACGCCCAGGGCGTGGCCCTGGCCGGTCAACTGCTCGGCACGCCGGTCACCGTGTTCATGCCCGTCGGGGCCGCGCTGCCCAAGGTCGACGCCACCCGGGGCTACGGCGCGCAGGTGCGGCTCGTCGGTGCGACGCTCGACGACTCGATCACGGCGGCCCGCGAGCACGCCGCGGGAAACAGGCAGGTGTTTCTGCACCCCTTCGACCACTCCGACGTGATCGCCGGTCAGGGCACGGTGGGGCTGGAGATTCTGGAGCAGTGCCCGGAGGTGGCGACGATCGTGGCCGGCACGGGCGGTGGCGGGCTGCTCGCCGGCATCGCCACCGTGGTTGCCGACCGGCGGCCCGACGTCACGGTCGTGGGCGTGCAGGCGGCCGGCGCCGCCGCGTTCCCGCCGTCCCTGGACGCCGGGCGGCCGCTGGCGCTGGCGGACATGGCCACCATGGCGGACGGGATCGCCGTGGGTCGCCCGGGCGATCTCACGTTGCCGTTGGTCGCCGGCCTCGTCGACCAAGTGGTCACCGTCTCGGAGGAGGCGTTGAGCCGCGCCCTGCTGCTGCTGCTGGAGCGCGGCAAACTACTGGTCGAACCGGCCGGCGCCGCCGCGGTCGCCGCCATCGCCGAGCGCCCCGCGGATTTCCGTCCCCCGGTGGTCGCCGTGCTGTCCGGCGGAAATCTCGACCCGGTGCTGCTGCTGCGGGTGATCCGGCACGGTTTGACTGCGGCCGGCAGGTACCTGGCGCTGCGGGCCCGCATTCCCGACCGTCCGGGCGGCCTGGCGGCGCTGCTGGCAGCGCTGGCCGGCGCGGGGGCGAACGTCCTGACCGTTGAGCACGTCCGGACTGAGCCGGCGCTACGGCTGGACGAGGTCGAGGTGGCGCTGCGCGTCGAGACGCGGGGCGTCGAGCATGGCCGCCAGCTACTCGACGAGCTGCGCGCGGGAGGTTTCCACATCACGGACGGGTGACGATTCGGATAGCTCTACCGGGCGGACGTTTGTACTCCACAATGACTAGTACTGCCGGGCTAATCTGCCCGGGGCCGGGGCGCAGCCTCGGCGTGGAACGGCGGGCTGGCGCTTGCCGGGAGCAACCAGGAGAGCTGGCGTGAGCGGTCCGGGGCGCGGGGGTGCGATGCGCGCCGACGTGCCCCTCGACGTCCTCGATGCCTTTCCCTTCGCCGTCATCATGTTCAGCCCGTCCCTGGAGATCCTGTACTGGAACGCCGCGGCCACCTCGCTGTTCGGGTGGGACGCCGATGAGGCGCTCGGGCGCAACCCGAACGACCTGGGTCTGGTGGAGCACGAACCGGCCCGCGGCAGGGCGTTCTCGGCCATGTTGGGGGCCGGCAGCACCTGGCGGGGTGCTCTGACGTTGCGTACCCGCAAGGGCCAGCCGGTGGTCACCGATGTCACGGCCGCACCGGTGCACTCGGGGGCAAGCCCGCGGGCCATGGTGGTCGTCGCCCGCGACGTGACGCAGCAGCGGCTGATGGACGCGGCGGTCAGCTCCCGGCTGCTGGAGGCGGAGCGCCGGGCCAAGGCGGAGACCGATCGGGCGCACGCCCGGCTTGCGCTGCTGGCGGAGGCCGGCGCTCGGCTGGCCAGCTCCCTGGAGCCGAAGACCACGCTGGACAACGTCGCCCGCCTGATCGTGCCCAGGATGGCCGAGATCTGCATCGTTGACCTGCTGGACGAGGGCAGGCTGGAACGAACGGTGGTCGCCGGCGGGAGCGGAACGAGCGAGCGCGTCGCTGACCAGTTGCGGACCACCGTGCCCGTGCTCGACGGCTCCAGCTACCATCCGGTGGCTTCGGTGCTGAACAGCGGGGAGCCGCTGCTGCTGCCGCAGGTCGCTGCCTCTGATGCCGACCGCTGGTCATGCCGTGGAACCGAGGTCGACGCGGTGCGCCGGCCCAGCGCACTGCACGAGTACGTCGGCCGTTCGATGATTGTCACCCCACTGGTCGCCCGCCGGCGGGTCCTCGGCACGCTCACCATGATCGGCAATGGCGACGCCCCCGCCTATGACGAGGCGGATTTCTACGTGGCCGGGGAGCTGGCCCGCCGGGCCGCGCTGGCGATCGACAATGCGCGGCTGTACGCCAACGAACGCCGGATCGCGGACGAGCTTCAGCGCAGCCTGATGCCGTCAGGCCCGCTGCGGGCCCCGGGTGTCACCGTCGCCGTCCGGTACCTGCCCGGCGAGCGCGAGGCCGATGTCGGCGGTGACTTCTACGACGTGATCACCCCCGGCTCGGGGCCGTGGACCGGTGTTGTCGGAGACGTCGGCGGCAAGGGCGTGCGCGCTGCGGCGATCATGGGCCAGCTCCGTACGGCGATCCGCGCCTACGCCTTGGAGGGCCACGGACCCAGCGGTGTCGTCCGGCGGCTGGACACGCTGTTCGAGGTGATGGACGCGTCCGACTTCAGCACCTGCCTGGTGAGCACCTTCGACCCGCAAGCCTCCGTGCTGACCTGGGCCAACGCCGGCCACCCGCCGGCACTGGTCCGTCGCGCGGACGGGCAGTGCGCGTTGCTGGACCGCGAGACCGGCGTTCCGCTCGGCTGCGGTCAGGACCACGTGCCCACCGAGAGCTCCACCGTGCTGCACCCCGGAGAGCTGGTGGTTCTGTACTCCGACGGGCTGGTGGAACGCCGGGGCGAGTCGCTGGACGTGGGCCTCGCCCGCCTTGCCGAGGCGGTGCGGACGGGCCCCGACGATCCGGACTCGCTGTGTACGCACGTGCTGGACAGCCTGGTCGGCACGTCGCGCAGCGATGACGTGGTGCTGATGATCTTCCGGGTGGACTGAGCCCGGACATGGCGCCGGCGCGCGGCCGACGCGGCTCTCAGCCGCCGGTGTAGGGCGTGACGTCGAGCAGCTCGACGGTCATCGATCGGCCGTTCGGCAGCGTGTACGAGGGCTTGTCGCCCGGCCGGGCTCCGGTCAGCGCCTTGCCCAGCGGGGAGTTGGCGCTGTAGATCTCCAGCTCGCCGCCGGCGGAGTCCTCGCGGCTGCCGATCAGGAACCGCTCGGTCTCGGTGTCGCCGTTGAAGCGGACGGTGACCACCATGCCCGGGCCTGCTTGGCCCGCGTCCGCCGGTGGTGCTCCCACCTTGGCGTCCATCAGCAGCTGCTTGAGCTGACGGATGCGGGCCGCCTGCTTGCCCTGCTCCTCGCGCGCGGCGTGGTAGCCGCCGTTCTCCTTGAGGTCGCCTTCCTCACGCGCCGACTCGATCTTCTGCGCGATCTCCAGTCGGCCCGGCCCGGACAGGTGGTCCAGCTCGGCCCGCAGTCGGTCGTAGGCCTCCTGGGTGAGCCAGGTGACGGTGGACGGCGACGTCTCGGTCACGAATCGCTCCTCAGCTCAGGACGGGACGGGACGACGGTTCCTCGGGACGGCAATTCCGGCGGACTGCCAATCCGACGGACGGCTGTTCCGACGCAGCGGATCCCGCACGGGAATCTGCATTGCAGGCTAACAAGAACCGACGCCGGTCGCCGTCGCCGCGATGTTCAGCCCGAGGCGCCGTCCAGCGTGCACGAGGGCACCTCGCCGGTGATGGCGCGGTTGCGCGTCGGCAGCCGGTAGGCGACCTTCACCCGCTCGTCGTCGTCCCCGGCCGTCCCGACCGGCACCTGGGCGCGGCCGGTCTCCGCTCCCGCGCGGTTCCGAGCCCGCACGATGCACAGCGCCCGCACGCCGGCCGGCTTGAACACCTCGAAGCGGACCTCCACCTGCCGATCGGACAGCACCTGGTAGCCCAGCTCGACAGCCCGCACCTCCGGGGTGGCGACCCGCAGCGCTATCCAGACCAGGAAGCCGGTGAGGGCGGCGGCCAGCAGCCCCACGGCAATGCGCAACGCGATCCGGCGGCCTCGGCTCGGCGGTGGTCCGTACCTGCCCGCCGGCACGCGAGGCGCCCGGCGGCGTCCGGGCCGGGCAACCGCGGCGGGGGGCGCCGGGAGCTGGGCGGGGCCGGCGTCCGTACCGGGCGCCGACGGTTCCGTCACGGAGGGCTCCTTGCTCTGCCGGCTCTACCGGTTCATCAGTCTCGGACGGGTCGGACGGGTCGGACGGGTCGGACGGGTCGACGCCCATGCCGGCGATCGGTTCAGCGACAATTGTGGCGCGGCAGTTCCCGAGCGGCCCGCGCGGCCACCGCTACGGGTCCGTTCCGTCCCACAGCGCGGGGAAGCACATCCCCGCAGTGCAAGGCAGGAGCCGGTAGTGCACGAGCCCCCCGGTACCGGAGCGCCGGTGCGCGAGCCGTTGCGCCTGATGGCGGTGCATGCACACCCGGACGACGAATCGAGCAAGGGCGCGGCGGCGATGGCCCGCTACGTGGCGGAGGGCGTCGATGTCCTGGTCGTCACCCTGACCGGCGGCGAGCGGGGATCCATCCTGAACCCGGCGATGGACCGCCCGGACGTGCTGGAGAACCTGCCGGCGATCCGCCGGGTGGAGATGGAGCGGGCCCGCGAGATCCTGGGCGTGCGCCATATCTGGCTCGGATTCGCCGACTCCGGACTTCCCGAAGGGGACCCGCTGCCGCCCCTGCCGGACGGGTGCTTCGCGGTTCTGCCGCTCGAGGAGCCGGTGCGGGCGCTCGTCGAGGTGATCCGCCGTGAGCGACCCCATGTCCTGCTGACCTACGACGAGAACGGCGGATATCCGCATCCCGATCACATCCGGTGCCACGACGTCACCGTCGCCGCCTTCGACGCGGCGGCGAATCCGGCACGTTTTCCCGACGCCGGCCCGTCGTGGCAGCCACTCAAGCTGTACTACCAGATGACCTTCCACAAGGCCCGGTACACCGCGCTGCACGAGGAGATGGTGCGGCTCGGCATGGAATCTCCCTACGCGGAGCGGCTGGGCACCTGGGAGGACAAGCCGGGGGACGCCGACCGGGTGACCACCCGCGTGCCATGCTCCCAGTACTTCCAGGTGCGGGATCAGGCATTACTGGCGCACGCTACCCAGGTGGATCCGCACAGCTTCTGGTTCGTGTGCCCCCTGGAGGTGCAGCGTTCCGCCTGGCCAACCGAAGATTTCCAGCTCGCCCGCTCGCTGGTGCAGACCACCCTGCCGGAGGACGACCTGTTCGCCGGTATCCGAACGGAAGGAACCCCGTGACCGCGTTCGCGGCAGCCAGCGTCGACCCGGATCGTGTCACGCCGGGCGCTCTGGGCTTCTTTGTGTTCGTGGCGTTGGGCGTGGGCCTGTACCTGCTGATCCGATCGATGAACAAGCACCTGCGAAGGGTGCCGCTGTCGTTCGAGGACGCGGCCGGCGGGCCGTCAGCCACGGGCGGGCAGGCTCCCACTAGCGGACAGCCGCACACCATCGGACAGCAGCGGCGAGGGCGTCGCGCCGATGACGCGGGTAACGGCCCTTCGGAGCGGTGAGGCGGCGCGATGCCGGGTCCGCTACGGGTGCGATCGGTGACCATTCCGGAGTCCGAGCTGATCTGGCGGTTCTCCCGTTCGTCCGGGCCGGGCGGGCAGAGCGTGAACACCTCGGACTCGCGCGCGGAGTTGCTGTTCGACGTGGCGGGCTCCGCAGCGCTGGGGCCGGTGCTACGCGCCCGGGCGTTGCAGCGGCTGGAGGGCAGGCTGGCCGACGGCGTGCTCAGCGTCGCGTCCTCCGAGCAGCGCTCACAGCTACGCAACCGGGAGGCGGCCGAGGCGCGGCTGGTGGCCATCCTCACCGACGCCACCGCTCCGCCTGCCGCCCCCCGGCGACCGACCCGACCCGGCCGCGGTGCGGTGGAGCGGCGCTTGGCAGCGAAGCGGCGCCGCTCGGACGTGAAAGCAACGCGGCGACACCGCGATACCGATTAACGATGCCGAGTGAGCGACGACGCCAGCAACAGCAATATGACCAACAGCATCACGGGGAAGACACTAACGCTGGAAGCGCATCCGGTGGCGAGGACTGGTGTTCACCAGCGTCCCCTCGGTGGCGAGCATGCTCGACGGCACTAGCCGCCGTCGGCGGTCGTGGACCGTGCTTCTATGCCAACGAGCAAGAGCCGAGAGGCAAACGCACCGCGCTCGGAGCGCTTGAGGTCAGCGTGGTCCGCCACGTCGCGATCGATCGACCCGTGCATTCCGCCAGTGCCCGCAGCGTTACGCTGCGTACGACGTGGTGAGGAGGCGGACGAGCAACAGTGGGTCTGCGCGATCTTGTCTACTCGCAGTACGAGCGGCGGCTGGCGGCGGAGCTGGTCGGCGCGCCGGTGCCCCGGCACGTCGGTGTGATCCTCGACGGCAACCGACGCTGGGCGCGCGCGACCGGCGCCAACGATGTCGCGACCGGCCACCGGCGCGGCGCCGACAAGATCAGCGATCTCCTGACGTGGTGCACTGAGGGCGGCGTCGAGGTGGTCACGCTCTGGCTGCTGTCGACCGACAACCTGGCCCGCCCGGCTGCGGAGCTGGACACGCTGCTGCGGATCATCGAGGACACTGTCCGGCGACTGGCCGCGCCGGAGCACTCCTGGCGCATCCACCCCGTCGGCTCCCTGGACCTGCTGCCGGACAGCACCGCCCGCACCCTGAAGGAGAGCGCGGAGGCGACCAGCGGCCGCAGCGGGCTGCTCGTCAACGTCGCCGTCGGCTACGGCGGCCGGCGTGAGATCGCTGACGCCGTCCGTTCCCTGCTGCAGGAACATGCGAACCGTGGCTCCACGATTGAGGAGGTGGCGGCCCAACTGGACGTCCAGCACATCGCCGAGCACCTCTACACCCGGGGCCAACCCGATCCCGACCTGGTGATCCGCACCTCCGGCGAGCAGCGGCTTTCCGGATTCCTGCTCTGGCAGACCGCCCACTCCGAGTTCTACTTCTGTGACGCCTTCTGGCCGGCGTTCCGCCGGGTCGACTTCCTGCGGGCGCTGCGCGAGTACGCCGCCCGCTCCCGCCGCTTCGGCACCTGAAACGCTCCGCAAAGACAGGCGAACAGGGCGGTGCGCCAGCTTGAGCGGCTAGCGTTCCGGACAGGATGCGAGTGCCGGCGCACCGGGAGAAGCTGGCAGCGTGCAGCGAAGCGCGGACGACCTCGGCCCGATCGACAACGCTCCCACCGTCCGGACCTACGTCTTGGACACCAGCGTCCCGCTGTCCGACCCGGCCGCCTGGCGCGCCTTCGCCGAGCACCAGGTGGTGGTGCCCCTGACGGTCATCACCGAGCTCGAGGGCAAGCGGCACCATCCGGAGCTCGGCTGGACCGCCCGTCAGGCCCTGCGCGGGCTGGAACGCCTGCGCCTGGAGGCCGGCGGGCTGGACAAGCCCATTCCCGTCACGGCTGAGGGCGGCACGCTGCGGGTCGAGCTCGAGTCGCGGCTGGACGTCCTGCCGAGCGGCCTGCGCGCAGAGTCCAACGACCACCGGATCCTGGCCGTCGCGGCGTCACTGTTGGCCGACGGCGCGGACGTCGTGCTGGTCAGCAAGGATCTGCCCCTGCGGCTCAAGGCGGCCGTGGTCGGGGTGCCCGCGCAGGAGTACCGGCGGGAGATGGCCTCCGACACCGGTTGGACCGGGATGGTGACCCTGGAGGCGCCCGGTGCTGAGATCGATCAGCTCTACAGCGAGCAGCTGCTGGACACCGAGCTGATCCGCGAGTTGCCGTGCAACACCGGGGTGGTGCTGAGCAACGGTCGACAGTCCGCGCTGGGGCGGGTGCGCAGCGACAAGCTGCTGCACCTCGTGTCGAGCGATCGCGGCTTGTTCGGCGTGCAGGGCCGAAGTGGCGAGCAGCGGCTCGCCCTCGACGTGCTGGGTGACCCGGCCGTGGGCATCGTCTCGCTGGGCGGGCCGGCCGGCACGGGCAAGAGCGTGCTGGCGCTGGCGGCCGGGCTGGAGGCGGTCCTGGAACGGCGGTCGGCCCGGCGGATCGTGGTGTTCCGCCCGCTGTATGCGGTCGGTGGCCAAGAGCTGGGGTACCTGCCAGGCTCCGCGGACGAGAAGATGGCGCCGTGGGCGGCCGCCGTCTTCGATGCGCTGGAGGCCATCGCGGGGCCCGAGGTGGTCGAGGAGGTGCTGGCCCGCAACCTGCTCGAGGTGCTGCCACTCACCCACATCCGCGGCCGCACGCTCTCGGAGACGTTCATCATCGTCGACGAGGTGCAGAACATCGAGCGCACGGTGCTGCTCACGGCGCTGTCCCGGCTGGGGGAGGGCAGCCGGGCGGTGCTCTGCTGGGACATCGCCCAGCGGGACAACCTGCACGTCGGCCGCCACGACGGCATCGTCGCCGTCATCGAGGGATTGCGCGGGCATCCGCTGTTCGCGCACATCGGGCTGGCCCGGAGTGAACGGTCACCGCTGGCCGCACTCGCGGCCACATTGCTGGACGAGCGGCCCGACTTCTGATCCAGCGCCGGGCCGGTCCCCGGCGGCTGCCCTGGCGGATAGGGCCGGCCGGGAACGGATCGGCGGGCGGAAGCCCCCCAGCCGGTCCGGCGTTTCGGCGCCGCCCGGTCGGACAGGCTGAACGCCGTGGTCATCCCCATTGCCGACGTCAATCCGGTGCGTCGGCGTGCCGTCGTCACGCCGCTTCTGCTGCTGCTCAACGTGCTGATCTTCTTCACCGAGCCGGTGAGCGGGGTGACCCGCGGGGCGACCACCGATCTCGGCCGCAGCTGCGAGGACCAGGCGTACTTCCGGGAGTACGCGGCCATTCCGCGCGAACTCACCCGCAACGCTCCGCTGGAGGAGCCGGTGCCCACCGGCGACGTCGGCAGGGACCCAGCGACCGGCGAGCCGGGCTGTGTGGTGGGCCCGCCACTGCGCGAGAAGGTTCCGGCCCTGTCGGTGCTGTCCGCGATGTTTCTGCACGGCGGATGGGCGCACCTGCTCGGCAACATGCTGTTCCTGGCGGTCTTCGGCAACAACATCGAGGACCGGTTCGGCAGGCTGCGGTACCTGCTGTTCTATCTCGGCTGCGGATACCTGGCGACCTATGCCTACGCGCTGTTCTACGCCGACACGACCACGCCGCTCGTCGGTGCCTCCGGCGCGATCGCCGGGGTGCTGGGGGCCTACTTCCTGCTCTTTCCACGGGCGCGGATCGTTGCGCTGGTGCCGTTCCTGCTGTTCCTGCCGTTGCGGATTCCGGCCTGGCTCGTCCTCGGCTCCTGGTTTCTCGTGCAGTACGTGTACTTCACCGGTGCCGGCATGGCCAGCAGCGTCGGAGTGGCGTACCTGGCGCATGTGGCAGGCTTCGTCGCAGGTGTGGCCGGCGCGATGCTTCTCCGTCGTCGCAACCGGCCAACGCGTTTTGCTGGTTACTGAACGGCAGATTACCCATAGTAGGACGATCAGGAGTTCAGCACCCGCCTCAGTGACCACCTGTGGATGACGTACGGTGGTGCCCCAGCCCCTCCGCGGAGGGGTCGCTCGCGGGGCCGGTCCGGTGCCCCACGTACGGCTCGCACGGGGTCCGTACGGCGGGCTGTACTGGCGTGCGCCGATGCGGCTGAAGCTGCCGGCCGGTGCGCGCTGCGGAGGGAAGATCTTGCTTGTTCGTCCCGCTCTGTCCTGTCCGCCTGCCTTCGTGTCGGCGCCTACGTCGGCGTGGGCTTCACGGCCGCGCTGTCGCCGACGACGGCCGCCGCTCCGGCCCCTATCGGCGGCGGAGCAGCACCGTCGGCACAGCGGGCACCCGCGGCGGACCCGGTGCAGCAGGCGGCCACCCTGTCCGCGGTGCTGGTCCGGCTAGGGGACGTCGCGCCAGGCACCCAGCCACGTCCGCCGGCGCCCCCGCGTCCGCCGGCTCCGCCGCGTTCTCCGGCTCCGCCGCGTCCAGCGGCGAAGCCCGGCGCTCAGTCCTCCGGGGCCGCATCCGCCGCCGGTACGCCGGCACGGGCCGGCCGGAGCGACGTTCGGCGACGGCTCACACCCCGTGCCATCGCCGCCGCCAAGGTGGCTGCCGCGGGCTGGTCTGACGAGCAGTTCCGCTGCCTGGACCGGTTGTGGACCAAGGAGAGCATTGGAAGGTCACCGCGGACAACCCCACGTCCAGCGCGTACGGGATTCCGCAGGCCCTGCCCGGCCGCAAGATGGCCTCGGCCGGTGCGGACGGGCGGACCAACCCAGCGACGCAGATCACCTGGGGCCTGCGCTACATCGACGATCGTTACGGAACGCCGTGCTCAGCCTGGGCGCACTCGCAGGCGAGGAACTGGTACTGAGTGGGCCGGCCCGGCGTATCTAGCCGTGCGGACGGGCCATGGACAGCACGTCCAAGGCCGAGTCGAGCTGAGCCTCGGTCAGCTTCCCGTCGCGCACGTAGCCCCGCTCCACCACTACCTCGCGGATCGTCTTGCTTTCGGCCAGTGACTGCTTGGCGACCTTCGCCGCCTCCTCATAGCCGAGATACCGGTTGAGCGGGGTGACGATCGAGGGGGAGGACTCGGCGAGCCGGCGGCAGCGCTCCGCGTCCGCAGTAATGCCGTCGATGCAGCGGTCGGCGAACAGCCGGGAGATGCTCGCCAGCAGCCGGGTGGACTCCAGCACGTTCCGCGCCATCACCGGCAGCATGACGTTCAGCTCCAGGTTGCCGGCCGCCCCCCCGAAGGCGACCGCCGCGTCATTGCCGATCACCTGGGCGACCACCTGGCACACCGCCTCCGGAATCACCGGGTTGACCTTGCCGGGCATGATCGAACTGCCAGGCTGAAGGTCGGGCAGCATGATCTCGCCCAGTCCGGCCCGGGGCCCGGACGCCAGCCACCGCAGGTCATTGGCGATCTTGTACAGGCTGACCGCGATCACACGGAGCATGCCGCTGGCCTCGACGAGGGCGTCCCGGGAGCCCTGGGCCTCGAAGTGGTTTCGCGCCTCGGTCAGCGGCAGCCCGGTCGACTCCGCCAGCAGCGCCACGGCGCGCGCCGCGAACTCGGGCGGGGTGTTGATTCCGGTGCCCACGGCGGTGCCACCCAGAGGCAGCTCGCCGACCCGCGGCAGCACGGCCTCGACGCGCTCCCGGCCGTACCGGACGGCGGCCGCGTAGCCGGCGAACTCCTGCCCCAGGGTGACGGGCGTCGCGTCCATCAGGTGCGTGCGGCCGGCCTTCACCACGTCGGTGAACTCGGTCGCCTTGCGCTCCAGGGATGCGGCCAGGTGGTCCAGCGCCGGCAGCAACTGCTCGACCAGCGCCGAGGCGGCGGCCACGTGGATCGAGGACGGGAAGACGTCGTTCGACGACTGGGAAGCGTTCACGTGATCGTTGGGATGCACCGGCCGCCCGAGCCGCTCGGTCGCCAGCGTCGCCAGCACCTCGTTGGCGTTCATGTTGGAGCTGGTGCCGGAGCCGGTCTGAAACACGTCGACCGGGAACTGGTCGTCCCAGCGGCCGTCGGCCACCTCCGCGGCTGCGGCAGCGACCGCCTCGGCCATGTCCGCCTCGAGGATGCCGAGCTCGCCGTTCACCGTGGCCGCCGCGCCCTTGATCCGCGCCAGCGCCGCCACGTGCGCCGGCTCGATGCGCAGGCCTGAGACCGGGAAGTTCTCCACCGCCCGCTGGGTCTGCGCGCGCCACTTGGCCGCGGCGGGCACCCGGACCTCGCCCATGGAGTCGTGCTCGATGCGGAACTGCTGCTCAGTCATGATCGTCTCCCAGGGATGGCGGCCGGTCGAGCCTATCTGCCGCCGTGCCGACTCCCCGCTGGCCGACGGCAGCTCCGGGCGCGTCGCCGGCTCAGTCGATCAGACGCTTGGTGACCTGCCAGATGCCCAGGCGCCACATGAGGAAGGCGAACAGCGCCAGCGCCGCGGCGTGAACCAGGTCGGCCGCCGGCTGGAGCCCGAACACCGCGTGCCGCACCAGCTCCACGCAGTGGAACAGCGGGTTGAACTGCGCCGCCACGGCCGCCCAGCCGGGCAGGGACTCCACGGGGAAGAACGTGCCGGCCACCAGGAACAGCGGGGTGAGCACCGCGGAGATGATGTAGTTGAACTGGTCGATGGCGCTGACCACGCCCGCCATCCATATCCCGAACATCGCGAACCCGAAGCCGGTGAGCAGTCCGATCAGCGGCACCAGCACGACGGCGGGCCCTGGCCGCAGCCCGAACCCGACGGCCACCAGCAGCGGCGCCATGCCGTACACCCCGGCGCGGATGGCGATCCACAGCGCCTCGGCGGTGAGCAGCTCCTCCACGTCCACCGGTGCGGCCAGGATCGCGTCGTACGTTCGCTGGAACTTCCGCTTGATGAAAGTGCCGAACATCCCGGGAAACGCGGACGAAAAGAGAACCGCCGTAGCCACGACACCGGTGCCGACGAACTCGATGTAGTCGTAACCACCGACGGTGGCGACCAGGGAGCCGAAGCCGAAGCCGAAGGCGAGCAGGTAGATGGTCGGCTCGACCACGGACGCGAAGGTGTTGGTCGGCCAATAGCGGCGGAACAGCGTGAGCTCCCGCGACATCACCCCGGCGATGGCGGCAGGCTCGAGCCGGCGGCCGCTGATCATGCGATCTCCGATCCGGTCAGCAGAACGAAGACATCCTCCAGGTTGGCCGCCCGGCGCACGGGTGACCCGAACCGCTCGGCGATGCCGGCGGGCAGCGACTCGGCCCGCAGAATCGCCACGGCGGGGCCGGTCCGCCTGCTGGTCAGGCCGGCGACGGCTGCGGCCTGCTCGATCTCGGTGAGCCGCGCCGGCGGTCCGTAGTACTCCGCCACCTGACGTCCGGCGTGATGCGCGATCAGCTTCGCCGGTGGTCCGGTGGCGATGACGGAGCCCGCCGTCATGATCGCTACGGTGTCGGCCAGGCGCTCCGCCTCTTCGATGTAGTGCGTCGACATGAGCACCGACACGCCTTCGGAGCGCAGCTGGTCGATCAGTGACCACAGCTCCTGGCGGATCTGCGGGTCCAGGCCGACGGTCGGCTCGTCCAGCAGCACCAGCCGCGGCTGGTGGACCAGCGCCCGGGCGATCAGCAGGCGTCGCCGCATGCCGCCGGACAACTTGTCGACCTTGGTGTCGGCCCGGTCGGTCAACTGGGCGATGGCGAGCGCACGATCGACCGCCGCGCGACGCTGGGCGCGGGGCACCCGGTAGAGCCGGGCGAACACGGCCAGGTTCTGGCGGGCAGACAGTTCAATGTCGAGGTTGTCGAGCTGGGGGACGACACCGCACTGCGCCCGGGCGGCCTTCGAATGCTGAGGCAGCCGGTGGCCCAGCACCGAGATCTCTCCGGAGTCGGCGATCGCCTGGGCCGTCAGCAGCCGCATCGTCGTGGACTTGCCCGCGCCGTTGGGGCCGAGCAGCCCCAGACAGGTGCCGGCCGGCAGCCGCAGGTCCAGCCCGTCCACGGCGGTGATCGACCCGAAGCGCTTGACCGCGTTCCGGACCAGGAGCGCATCGTTGCCGGCGGCCAACTCCGTCGCTGCTCCGCCTGCGGAATCGGTCAGCGGTCGCAACGGCATAGCTCCACTGTGCGGCACCTTGCCGGCAATTTCCCAGCCGGTTTCCGCCGCTGCGGGCGTCGTTTACCCGGCCGGCGCAGGGTCAGCCGTGCAGCGGCCGGAAGCGGCGCAGGCGCAGGCTGTTCGTCACGACAAAGACCGAGCTGAAGGCCATAGCCGCCCCGGCGATCACGGGGTTGAGCAGCCCGGCCGCCGCCAGCGGCAGCGCCGCCACGTTGTAGGCGAACGCCCAGAACAGGTTCCCCTTGATGGTCGCCAGGGTGCGCCGGGCCAGCCGGATCGCGTCGACCGCCGCCAGCAGGTCCCCGCGCACCAGGGTGAGGTCGGAGGCTTCGATGGCCGCGTCCGTTCCTGTGCCCATGGCCAGCCCGAGGTCAGCCTGCGCCAGCGCGGCGGCGTCGTTGACGCCGTCCCCGACCATGGCCACGACATGCCCGCGCTGCTGCAGGTTCCGCACCACCTCGACCTTGTCCGCGGGCAGCACCTCGGCGATCACCTCTTCGATACCGACGGCCGCGGCGACCGCGCGGGCAGCGCGCTCGTTGTCGCCGGTGAGCAGAACCGGGCGCAGGCCGAGCGACCGTAGCTGCGAGACGGCGGCGGCAGACGTCGGCTTGACCGTGTCAGAGACGGTCACCACCCCACGGATCCTGCCGTCCCAGGCGACCCACACGGGGGTTCGCCCAGCCGACTCCGCGGACTCGGCGGCCGACCGCAGGTCGTCCGGAGCCGGCAGTGACCACTCGGTTTCCAGCCACGAGCGGCGTCCGGCCGCCACCGCGACGCCCTCCACCACGCCGGTGACGCCCCGGCCACCCGTGCTGGCGAACGACTCGACCGATGGCAGGGGACCGAAACGGTCCGCAGCCGCGGCGGCGATGGCCCGGGCGATCGGGTGTTCCGAGGCCGCCTCCAACGCCCCGGCGAGCCGCAGCAGCTCGGTGGAACCCTCGCCGCTGCCCGGCACGACGTCCACCACGCTCATCCGGCCCGTGGTCACCGTTCCGGTCTTGTCCAGCACGACCGTGTCCACCCGCCGGGTGGACTCCAGCACTTCCGGCCCCTTGATCAGGATGCCCAGCTGAGCCCCGCGCCCGGTGCCCACCATCAGTGCCGTGGGCGTGGCGAGCCCGAGCGCGCATGGGCAGGCGATGATCAGGACGGCGACAGCCGCGGTGAAGGCCAGCTCCGCCGATGCGCCGGAGACCAGCCAGAAGGCGAGCGTTGCGGCGGACAGCGCCAGCACCACCGGCACGAACACCCCGGACACGCGGTCGGCCAGCCGCTGGACGGGCGCCTTACCGCTCTGCGCCTCGTCCACCAGTCGGGCCATCTGCGCCAGCTGGGTGTCGCTGCCGACCCGGGTCGCGCGCACGACGAGCCGTCCGCCGGCGTTCACCGTGGCACCCACGACCGCGTCGCCGGGGCCAACCTCGACCGGCACCGGCTCACCGGTGAGCATGGAGGCGTCCACCGCCGAGCTGCCCTCGACCGTCACACCGTCGGTAGCTATCTTCTCGCCGGGCCGGACGACGAACAGCTCACCAACGGCCAGCTCCCCGACCGGCACCCTTACCTCCGTGCCGTTGCGCAGCACAGCGACGTCCTTGGCGCCGATCTCCAGCAGCGCACGCAGCGCGGCCCCCGATCGCCGCTTGGCCCGGGCCTCGGCGTACCGGCCGGCCAGGATGAACACCGTGACCGCTGACGCCACCTCGAGGTAGATCTCATCGCGGCCGGAGCCGCGGGAGGGCACCAGCTCGAAGGCCATCCGCATGCCCTCGTGTCCGGCGCCGCCGAGGAACAGCGCGTACAGCGACCAGCCGAACGCGGCCAGCACGCCCAGGCTGATCAACGTGTCCATCGTGGCGGCGCGGTGCCGCGCGTTGGTCCAGGCAGCGACGTGGAACGGCCAGGCGCCCCAAGCGACGACCGGCGCCGCCAGCGTCAGCGACGCCCACTGCCAGTACCGGAACTGCAGCGCCGGCACCATGGCGAACGCCAGCACGGGTGCGGTGAGGGCGGCCGAGATCAGCAGGCGCCGGCGGAGTGCGCCGGTGGCGTCCGGTTCGGCAGTGGCTTCAGCGGCCGCCCCAGCGGCGGCGCCCTGCCCGCTGCCGGCGCCGGGCGCCTCGCTCCCCGTGCCCGACGGCGGAGGCGGTGCCGGCAGCGTCGCGCTGTAGCCGGTCGCCTCGACCGTGGCCACCAGGTCCTGCGGCGTGACGCCGTCGCCGTACGTCACCCGCGCCTTCTCGGTGGCGTAGTTGACGGTCGCGGTGACGCCGTCCATGCGGCTCAGCTTCTTCTCGACCCGGGCCGCGCAGGACGCGCAGGTCATCCCCCCGATGCGTAGTTCGACGCTGTGCTGGCGCTCGGCGGCGGTCGTGTCCATGGTCTAGCTCTCCGGGGGGCTGTCGTGCTGCAGGGGCGGTGCGGCCGCCGGTCCGTCGACCAGTTCGTAGCCGGCCTCATCGACGGCGTCGCGCACCTGCGCCGGGTCGAGCGGCCCGGCGCTGCGAACGACCACGCTGGAGGCGCCACCCTTGATCAGGTCCACGGACACGTCCTCGACGCCCGGCAGGGCCGAGACCTCATCGGTGACGGCGGAGACGCAGTGGCCGCACGTCATTCCGGTCACCTGGTAGGTGGTTGTGGTGCTCATGGCTGGGCTCCTTTCGGACGGGGGCCCGGACGGCCCCACAGCGGAAACTGCTGCGCGGTCAGGACCGGACCAGCCGCGCTATGGCGTCGGACGCTTCTTTGATCTTGGCGTCGGCGTCGTCCCCGCCGCTGGCGACGGCACCGGCGACGCAGTGTGCGAGATGGTCGTCCAGCAGCCCGAGGGCCACGGCCTGCAGCGCCTTCGTGGCCGCGCTCACCTGAGTGAGAACGTCGATGCAGTACGTGTCGGACTCCACCATGCGCTGCAGCCCGCGGATCTGACCCTCGATGCGCCGCAACCGCTTGAGGTGTGCGTCCTTGGTGGGGGAGTACCCCGGACCCTCGCTCATCGGCTTCCCCTCGACGACGTCGTGTCAAGGAAACAGCCTACCCCCCAGGGGTATTCCGCACCACCGGTGCGGGGCGCTGCTGTTACTTGTTGCGGTCGAAGTTCACGGACGCGTAGCTGCGCAGCTTGGCCAGTGAGTGGTCGCTGTAGATGGAGCGGATGGTGCCGCTCTTGGAACGCATGACCAGCGAGTGCGTGAAGGCACCCTGGCCGCGGTAGCGGACGCCGCGGATCAGCTCACCGTCGGTGATTCCGGTCGCGACGAAGAACACGTTGTTGGAGCGCACCAGCTCGTCGGTGGTCAGCACCTGGTCCAGGTCGTGCCCGGCGGCGATGGCGCGCTCGCGCTCCTCGTCACTGGTCGGGTGCAGCCGGCCCTGGATGGTTCCGCCCATGCACTTCATCGCGCAGGCCGCGATGATCCCCTCCGGAGTCCCACCGATGCCCATCAGCATGTCGATGCCGGTGTTGTCGCGTGCGGCCATGATCGCGCCGGCGACGTCCCCGTCGGTGATGAACTTGATCCGCGCACCCACGGCGCGCACGTCCTCCACCAGCTTCTGGTGCCGCGGCCTGTCCAGGATGCAGACCGTGACATCGCTCGGGGAGACCCCCTTGGCGCGGGCCACGCCACGGATGTTGTGGCGGACGGGGGCGTCGAGATCCACCACGTCGGCGCCGTATGGGCCGGTGATGAGCTTCTCCATGTAGAACACGGCCGACGGGTCGTACATCGTCCCGCGCTCGGCCACGGCCATCACCGCGATCGCGTTGTTCATGCCCTTGGCCAGCAGCGTCGTTCCGTCCACCGGGTCGACCGCGACGTCGCAGTCCGGCCCCGTGCCGTCGCCCACGAGCTCGCCGTTGAACAGCATCGGCGCCTCGTCCTTCTCGCCCTCGCCGATCACCACGACGCCCCGCATGGCCACCGTGCCGATCATGCTTCGCATGCCGGCCACAGCGGCCCCGTCCCCGCCGTTCTTGTCGCCCTGACCGACCCAGCGGCCAGCCGCCATGGCGGCCGCCTCGGTGACCCGGACCAGCTCCATCGCCAGGTTGCGGTCGGGTGCCTCCCGGGAGCCGGGGTCGCTCGGGGTAGCGGCGGTGTTGTCGCTCATGAGGGGCTCCAGCCTGTGATGTCTAGATCGGCATCGTACGGCGGGGCGACCGCCCCGCGCGCCTCCGCCACCGGCGTGCGCGACGATGGTGCCGTGTCGAAGAAGCGGGGATCCGAGACGGCTGCCGACATGATCCGCTCGCTCGGGCTGGTCATGGCACTGGTGGCTGCCGGGCTGCTGCTCGGTCCGGCGCGTGAGCTGGTGATGCCGACGGAGTCCCGGGTCCGGGAAGTCAGGGTGATCGACCCGTCCGCCGAGGTGGGGGCGGCCGCCCGGGCCGCCGAGTACGACGTGCTGGCTCCCACCGGGCTGCCCGACACCTGGCGGTCGACCAGCGCCCGGGTGCTGTCCGGCCCGCGCACCTCAGGTGGGACGGTCGGGCTGCAGGTCGGCTACGTCACCCCCTCCGAGGAGTACGCGACCGTGGCCGAGAGTGACGGCGCCAACTTCTTCGCCGACCGGGTCGGTGCTCGGGCGGAGAAGTTGGAGGACGTGCGGATCGGTGCCCGGCTCTGGCGCCAGTGGCGGACGAGCCGAGGCGAGATCGCCCTGACGGTCTCCGACCGTCCCCGGCTCGTGATCGTCACCGGCTCGGCCCCACTGGCCGAGCTCAAGCAGCTCGCCGGTTCGCTGCGGCCGGTCCCGGGCGACGGCGCCGCCCCGACCCCGTGAGGCAGAGCCGGCCCGCCGGACACTGCCCGAATCGGCTCGTGCCTGTCAGCCGGTGATCTCGTCCTGGCTGGCGGCGGCGGCGATGCGTGCCCGGGCGCCGTCCAGCCACCGCTGGCAGACCGCGGCCAGCTGCTCCCCGCGCTCCCAGAGCGCCAGTGACTCCTCCAGCGTGGCGGCCCCACTCTCCAGGCGCTGCACTATGTCGGCGAGCTCGTCCCTCGCCTGCTCATAACTCAGCTGGTCTGCGGCGCTGTGCTTCTTGTCCGTCATGGCTACTTTCCGGCGGCTGAGGAGGGTGAGCGTGGCGGCTGGACGACCGCGGAGAACTGGCCACCGGTGACCCAGATCCGCAGGGCGTCCCCGCCGGTCACCTCGCCGGGCTGCCGGACCACCGAGCCGTCGTCGCGCTGGACGACGGCGTACCCGCGTTGCAGCGTCGCAGCCGGCGACAGGGCGGTGATCCGGGCCTGGGTGTGCAGCAGGTCGTCCTGCGCCCGGTCGAGCCGGGCCGAGAAGCAGCGCCGGGCCCGGGCCTGGAGGCCGGTGATCTCGGTCTGCCGGAGCGCGATGGCGCGCTCCGGGGCGGCGAGTGCCGGCGACCGGCGCCAGGCGTCGAGCCGGTCCTGCTCGCGTTCAAGGCGGCGCAGCAGGAGCCGCCGCGCGGTCGTCCGCGCGCGCTGGATCGCGGCCTGCTCCTCCAGAACGTCCGGTACGACGATCTTGCCCGCGTCGGTGGGGGTGGAGGCCCGCCGGTCCGCGACGAAATCCAGCAGCGGGCTGTCGGGCTCGTGCCCGATGGCGCTCACCACCGGCGTCCGGCAGGCGGCGACGGCGCGCAGCAGAGCTTCGTCGGAGAACGGCAGCAGGTCCTCCACCGAACCGCCGCCCCGGGCGACGACGATCACCTCAACCGCGGGGTCGGCGTCGAGATTGCGCAGTGCGTCAATCACCGCGGTCACCGCTGTCGGTCCCTGCACGGCCACCGGAACCGTCCGGAAGCGGACGGCCGGCCAGCGGCGAGCCGCGTTTTCGCACACATCCCGTTCCGCCGCGCTCGCCCGACCGGTGATCAGCCCGACGGTGTCGGGCAGGAACGGCAACGGCAGCTTGCGATCCGGCGCGAACAGCCCCTCCGCCGCGAGAACCGACTTGAGCCGCTCGATCCGCGCCAGCAGCAGGCCCAGCCCCAGCGGCCGGATCTCAAAGGCGGTCAGCGACAGCGACCCGCGGGTCAGGTGGAACTCCGGCTTCACCCAGGCGGCGATGCGCATGCCGGTGGCGAGCGGCGGATCCATGGCGTCGCACAGCCGCCGGTCGCACCTCATCGGTGCCGAGACGTCGGCCACCGGATCCCGCAGCACCAGGAACACCACCGACATGCCGGGCCGGCGGCTGATCTCGGTGATCTGCCCCTCGACCCAGACCCGGCCGAGCCGTCCGACCCAGTCGCCGATGGCCTTGGACACCGTCCGCAGCGGCAACGGCGCATCGGCGCTGGAGGGCAGGGGCACCGGCGAAGCCTAACGAGCAAACGCCGGGCCAGAAGGCCGCGCCGTCCTCGGCGGCCGACTGGTCAGGGGCGGCTACTCGGGGGGTGCGGCGCCGTCCGTGATCAGATCGCTGTCCGAGCCGGAGAGCCCTTCGGCCGCCAGCTTGGCAATGCGGTTGTCGAGCATGGTCAGCACCGCTGGCCGCTGGCCGGTGACCGCTTCGTGAGCACGCAGCTGTGCCAGCTGCTCGGGGGTCAGCCGGCGCAGGCGCCCCCGCAGGGCGCCGAGGGTCAGCTGGTCGAAGCCCTCGATCGGCAGCCCCGATGCCGGCTCCGGGTCACCCGGGTCGAGCGGCCCGGCCGCAGCTGCTGTGCCGGCTTCCGGCGCCGCTGCGGCCGGCCAACCGGACGGGGAGCCGTTGACCTCATCGGCCGTAGCGTCGAACCCGCCGGGAACCCCCGTATCCAACGTTTCTGGGTCGCCCGGCGCGTAGTCGGTGAACTGCGACGGTGCCTGGTCTACCGGTGCGTCGCCGAAGCCAGCGCCGCCGAAGCCTTCCCCGGCCAGCTCGTCGTCGGCGGCCCACTCGGCGTCGGTGGCCCACTCGGCGTCCTGCGGGAGCGGTGCGGCCGCCGTCTCGGGCTCCAGCAGGGAGCGCAGCACCGTCTCCCCGCGCTGAGCGAGCGAGTCGTACTCCTGGCGGAGTGCGGACGGCAGCTCCAGCGCGGTCGACACCCGCGTCATCCCGAACAGCAGCGCCTTGGCCGGCAGGCGACGGGCCAACGAGGCGCTCGTGGCGACGAGCCCCACTGCGGCGGTCACCGGAGTGGGCACCGAGTCTATCGACAGGGGTAGCTGAGGACTGGACACGGGAAGTTCCTTCCCTCGGCGACGGTGGTGATGCCAACGTACGCTGAAGCAATGACCGCCCCGCCGGCCCCGCACTCCCCAGCCCCCCGCCGCGTGCTGCTCGCCAAGCCCCGCGGTTACTGCGCGGGCGTCGACCGTGCGGTGGAGACCGTGGAGAAGGCGCTCGAGCAGTACGGCGCTCCCATCTACGTCCGCAAGCAGATCGTCCACAACGCCCACGTCGTGCGCACGCTCGAGGGCAAGGGGGCGATCTTCGTGGACGAGACGGCGAACGTGCCGGAGGGCGAGATCGTGGTGTTCTCGGCCCACGGCGTCGCCCCGGTGGTGCACGACGAGGCACGCGAGCGGTCCCTGCGGACAATCGACGCGACGTGCCCACTGGTCACCAAGGTCCATGTCGAAGCGCGCCGCTTCGCCGCCGACGACTACGACATCCTGCTCATCGGCCACGAGGGCCATGAAGAGGTGGTGGGGACGGCCGGCGAGGCGCCGGATCACATCCACCTGGTCGACGGGCCGGACGAAGCGGCCACCGTCGAGGTCCGGAACCCCGAGCGGGTGGCGTTCCTGTCGCAGACCACCCTCTCGGTGGACGAGACCCAGGCGACTGTGGCCGCCCTGCGGAAGCGCTTTCCCGCCTTGCACGGCCCGCCGAGCGACGACATCTGCTACGCGACGCAGAACCGGCAGACGGCCGTCAAGCAGATCGCCGCAGACGCGCAGTTGGTGCTGGTCGTCGGCTCACCGAACTCCTCGAACTCCGTGCGGCTGGTCGAAGTGGCGAAGGACGCCGGCGCGGACGCTGCCTACCTGATCGACGACAGCTCGCAGGCCGACCCCGGCTGGCTGAGCGGTGTCACCACGGTGGGTGTGACCAGTGGAGCGTCCGTTCCGGACGAGCTGGTGCACGGCGTGCTCGAGTGGCTGGCGGGTCACGGCTACGCCGACGTCACCGAGATCGAGTCCGCCAAGGAGCACCTGCTGTTCGCGCTGCCGCACGAGCTGCGCCGGAACCTGCGCGCGCCGGCCAGCGCCACCTGACGCCGGGCGCCTGCTGCAAGGCCTGCGCAACCGGCTCAGCGCACCGATCGACGCTGCAGTGCCCGCCGGCGTGACACCGCAATGGCCGCGGCTACGACGGTGCCGCCCACCAGGGCCGGTGCGCTGGTGACCACCGCCGCCCCCGCCTCCAGCACCTGACGCATCAGGAAGTTGCTCGTACTGCCTCCCGTGCGCGCGAGTCCAGCAAGCAGCGCCAGCACGACGAACAGCAGCGGCGGCGCTACCACCGCCCACAGCAGGTCGCGCGGCCGGACCCGGGCCGCCGCGACCGCGCATCCCAGCACGAACAGCACCACGAATGCCGGCCCGAGATCCGTCCCGGCCACCAGATCAACGGCCCCTCCGAGGCACCCCGCGCCCAGCACGGTGGCGGCCCCGCCCGCCCCGGTGAGCCCTCGCGACCCCGAACCCGACAGCAGCCCCGGAGCGGACCGGGAGGGGGACCGCACGGCCGCCGGACTCGTCGTCGTCATGTGCCCCCGCTGCCACTGGTCGCCGAACTGCGCTGGCCGTCGACGGTAGACCGGTTGGACGGCCCGACCCAGACTTGGAACGGCGTGTCCGCCCGAAATGTCGCCCACCCACGTCGTTGTGCGGCCGCGAATCGGCGGACCCTTCGGCGAAACCGGTCAGCCCGTGGCCACCGCGCGCAGTGGGATGTCCACCGGCGCCGGTGCGGTCAGCTCCGTCTCGGCCACGCCCAGCTTGGCCAGCCGGCGGGCCGAGGTGAGCACCCGGGCGTCGAGGCAGCCCACCGCGCCGTTGTAGTCGGTGACGGAGCGTTCGATGCTGCGGCCCAGCTTGTCCAGATGCTCGCCGAAGGTGGTCAGCCTGCCGTACAGCTGCTGGCCGACTTCCAGGATCTCCCGCGCGTTGTCGGTGAGCGTGCTCTGCTGCCACGCGAACGCCACCGTGCGCAGCAGGGCGATCAGGGTGGTGGGTGTGGCGAGCAGCACCCGCTTGCGCGCCGCGGTCTCCAGGAGCTGCGGGTCGTGCTCCAGCGCGGGCACCAGGAACGCCTCGCCCGGCACGAACAGCACGACGAACTCGGGGCAGTTGGGCAGCGCGGACCAGTAGCTCTTGGCCGCCAGCGCGTCGACGTGGTTCTTCAGGTGGCGGGTGTGCGCCGCCAGCCGGCCCACCCGCGTCGCCTCGTCCTCGGCGTCGACCGCCTCCAGGTAGGCGGCCAGGGACACCTTGGCGTCGACCACGATGTTCCTGCCACCGGACAGGTGGATCACCATGTCCGGCCGCACCTGCCCGTGCTCACCGGCCACCGACAGCTGCTCGGTGAAGTCACAGTGCTCCACCATGCCGGCGACCTCGGTCACCCGCCGCAACTGCATCTCACCCCAGCGGCCGCGCGCCTGCGGGGCGCGCAGCGCATTGACCAGCACGGCCGTCTGCCGGCGCAGCGCCTCGGACGTCTCGCGCGCGAACCCGACCTGCTCGGTCAGCGACGAGTACGCCGAGATGCGTGCCGACTCCAGCTCCCGCAGCTGCCCCTGGACCCGGCTCAGGCTCTCGGCCACGGGGGACAGCAGTGCGTCCATCGACTGCTGCCGCTGCTGGAGGTCGCCGGCGGCGGTGGCCGTGGCGGCCGACAGCCGCGACTCGGCGAGCGTCAGGAACCGCTCGTTGTTGGCCGCCAGAGCGTCGGCCGAGAGCGCGGAGAAGGTGTCGAGCAGCTGGGCGGAGGCGTGCGCGGCCTCCTCGCGCTGCGCCGCTACAGCGGCGACGGCCGAGTCCCGGGCAGCGGCTGCAGCGGACAGCTCGCGCTCGGCGTCGCTGCGGCGGTCGGCCTCGGCATCCCGCTCGGCGCGCAGCCGCTCGTTCTCCACCGCGAGCACGTCACGCTGG